>CALRSN020000383.1:0-3588 GCA_943370865.1 Bordetella parapertussis | reverse complement strand
GATTCAATATGATCATTCAATAAACTCTTACAGAAAGAAGGAGATAAAGAAAAATTCTGTTATCTCCTTCTCTCTTTTTGCTCTGAGCAACTTACCTTATATCACCACCAGTTCATAGAAATCTTCCGGGTTCAGGTATTGTTGTGCCAACGACCTGATCTCATCAGCTGGTATGGTCTTGATCGTATTGATCGAATTGTAGAAATATTGTTCATCCAGCCCGTTCAACACAATGTTCTTCCACCGGGCAATGATTTGAAAAGGGCCATCCAGGTCTCCAAGTATTCCCCCCATCATATAGTTCCGGACAAGCAGCAATTCATCTTCTCCTACCAGTTCTTCCCGCAGGGCTTTCATTTCTTTATACACTTCGGCAATAGCCGCTTCGCAAACATCTTTACCGGCTTCAGTACTGATCATCCAGGCAGAATCATGAATATGGTTTTGCAAATAACTATGTATGCCGTAGGTATAGCCTTTGTCCTCCCGGATATTACTCATCAGTCTTGATCCAAAGAAGCCGCCCAACAGGGCGTTCAGCACCTGTACTTTTATAAAATCCGGGTGATGCCGGTTGGGGAAAGGCCTTGCAATTCGTATTGATCCCTGCACGCCTTCCGGGTCATTCGTGATCCGGAATTTCTTTTCCGCTGCCGTAGCAGGTTTTATTTCTTTTAAGGTGACCGGTTTATTCGGCAGGTCACCAAAATGCTCATTCAGTAATGTTTCAAGATTGGCCGGAAGTTTTCCTGCGGCAAATAAGATCAGTTTACCATTGCGGTAATACTCATCGTAAAACTTGAGCAGCTGTTCCCTTTGCAGGATATCAAAATCTTCTGCTTTGCTGAATTTGCCATAGGGGTGTTGTTCGCCATACAAATAAACATCGATCAGGCGGCTGGCCACAAAATCACTTTTCTTCAGGCTCACTTTCAGCCGCTGCTTCATATTCTGTTTATAGATCGCCAGCTCTTCTTCAGGCATGATGGAATCAATGATCAGTTCTTTCACCACCGGCAGCAGTTCCTGGATATGTTTATTTAAACAATGTAAGGTGATCGTAGCTGTTTCATTGTAACAGGCCCGGTTCAGGTAAGATCCGTAGTATTCAAAATGTTCATTGATCTGGAAAGCCGTTCTTTTGGATGTACCATTGCGCAGCAAAAAATTAGCAGAAGCGGCCACCAGGTTTTGTTCTTCCTGCCAGTTACCGGCAAAAAAGACCCATTCCAGCGAAAGCACTTCTTCCGCACCTGCATTTACGGCATATACTTCCACGCCGTTGCGCAGGGTGAATTTATCAGCAGTCTTTAATTGCAAATGAAAATTAACCGCATCAACAATAGCAGGAGCTTTTTTCCTTTCTAACAGGGTCGTTGTTCCTTTCATCAGTACTTGTATCAGTTATCGGACAGGTAATAAATAGTGTTACTGTTCTCTTTCCGGAAAATATTCCTGCTTTCCTGTAAAATATCTTCCGTGGTCACCGTACCATATTTTTCCAGTTCAAAATTCATCCAGGAAGCATCTCCCAGCAATTCATAATAGGCAAGACTCTCGGCCCGGCTCATTACACTCATATCTTCAAAAGCAGTGAGGCTTTCTGTTTTATTTTTCACTTTCTGCAATTCAGCTTCCGGCACCAGTTCATTTTTCATTTTATCCAATTCAGCTTCCACCGCTTTCTCTGCCTCTTCAATCTTCACTCCTTTTACCAGTTTGCCATCAATAGCAAGCAAACCGTTATCACTGCTGCCAAAATGATAGCATTCAATATTGCTGAACAATTGCTTTTCCTTTACCAGCGACTGGTATAACCGGGATGAACCGCCACCACTCAGGATATCAGCGAGCAGGTCTGTTACATAATATCTCCGGTCAAGCCGGGGATAGATATGCCATGTTTTGTACAAGGCATCCAGCGGCACTTTAGCTTTGATCTCCAGTTTTCGTTCTTCGTTTTGCGGGGCTTCTTGCGGCAGGTTACGTTTATATTTTTCGCCGGAAGGAATATCGCCAAACCATTTTTCCGCCAGCTCCTTTACTCTTTCTGTGGTTACATTGCCGGCTACGACCATGATGGCATTGACAGGACGGTAATGTTTAAAGAAGAAATTTTTTACATCGTCCAGTTTTGCATTTTCAATATGTGATAATTCTTTACCGATCGTCATCCACCTGTAGGGATGTTTTTTATACGCCAGTTCCCGCATCTTATGCCATACATCACCATAAGGTTTGGTGAGATAATGCTCTTTGAATTCTTCGCAAACCACTTTACGCTGCGTTTCTAAACTTTTCTCTCCAAAAGCCAGTGATAACATCCGGTCACTTTCCAGCCAGAAGGCGGTTTCTAAATTTTCTGCCGGTAACTGAATGTAATAATTGGTCAGGTCGTTGGTCGTATACGCATTATTCTCCCCGCCGGCCATTTGTAATGGCTCATCATAATCAGGAATATTGACCGAGCCGCCAAACATCAGGTGTTCAAACAAGTGAGCAAAGCCGGTTTTCTCCGGGTCCTCATCCCTGGCTCCCACATCATACAGGATATTCATTACAGCCATAGGAGTGGAGAGGTCCTGGTGAACAATGACCCGCAGCCCGTTGGCCAGTGTGAACTTTTCAAATTGAATCATAATTGATATAACAGTCGTTGAAAGATAAAAGTTGTTCGCCCCCGGCGAAGGGGTAAAATTATCGAAAAATGAGCTTCGGGCTATTACCTGTGAGAGGCAAATTTATTGACGGATGCTCCTGACCTTAAAAATGATCTCTTTCAGGGCCAGGTCTCTCCGGACGATCATTTTGATCTTTTCATTGGGTGCCTGCAGGGCGATCTTATATTGATTCAGGTTCTGTGAAAAATTATTATTGACAGCGATCACCACGTCATTCTCTTTTAAACCTGCTGCTTCAGCCGGTGAATTCTTAGCCACATCCCCCACAATGATATTTCCCTGTACATAATACAGCTCAATACCCGAATAGGAATAATCAAACGGGTCATTGAAATGCGTATTCGGCACCAGGTAAAAATCTTTTTTCTCGTAATTCAGGATCGTATTGAACCTTCGCAGGATATCATTCCCGATCAAACCGCCGAGATAAGGATAGGATGTTACATTGTACACATCATCGAAAATATAGGTGGGTACCGACCGGAAACGATAAGGCCCCAGCTTGACTTCTTTGATCACTGTTACAAACATATCGATCTTGCCTCCCACGCCTTCTCCTTCCTTGGACAACAGTTTTCTTTTTTTATTCAGCAAAGCACTATCGGCAACAAATTCGGTGGACAACATCATACACACACCGGCACCGATATCATATAAAAAACGGGTATTGATCGTTGCCGCATCCTTTACCCGCAGTTGCTGAATAGGCAGGCTGCCAATAGATGGTTTAAGCATGAACCCACCTTTGGGATACCGGATGGTACCACGGCTGCAGATATCAATGAACATACTGTCATAATTGATCTTTACGATATAGCGGCTCAGCAGGGAATAGCCGATAATACCATCGATCTGTTCGCCATATACTGCCGTAAGGATAGAATAATCGTTGACATGAAAATCAAGG
>CALRSN020000382.1:0-3615 GCA_943370865.1 Bordetella parapertussis | reverse complement strand
ACCGGCACCTTTTCTTCGACCTTGACCATACACTCTGGGACTTTGAAGCCAACAGCAGGCTGACCTTGCAGGAATTATATGATTCAATGGACTTGCAGTCAAGAGGAGTGCATGATTTCGATCTTTTTCATAAACACTACCTGGTACAGAATGATAAATTATGGGACCGTTACCGGAAAGGATTTGTAAAAGTGGATGAACTGCGCTGGAAAAGAATGTGGCTGACCTTACTGGAGTTTAAAATTGCGGATGAACCACTGGCCCGTGAAATGGGAGTCCGTTTTTTAGATCTTTTACCCACCCGTAAGTTATTATTCCCTTATGCCATTGAAATTCTAAGTTATTTAAAGGAAAAGAATTACGAGCTGCACATGATCACCAACGGGTTTGAAAAAACACAGCATAGCAAATTACAGAACTCAGGCCTGGCGGGTTATTTTGGCGAAGTCATCACTTCCGAAGGCAGTAACAGCCTGAAACCTCACAAGGAGATATTTGACTATGCATTTCAAAAAACAGGGGCCGCCCCGCAGGAAAGTATCATGATCGGCGATACGATTGATGTAGATATCTTAGGCGCTGTCAATGCCGGCATCGACCAGGTACATGTCAATCATCTGACCAACGAAGTGGTACCTGTAAAAGAAGGCGTGTTTCCCACATACACCGTTTACTCCCTTAAGGAACTGGAAACTATTTTTTAAAAAAGAAAACCAGCTCTAACAAGCTGCAAGAAATGAAAGACTTTTCGTGGCCAGGATTTCAATTGGCGCATTGATACATTAACAAATTATCAAACTGTATTACCAGCTCGCAATTACCGTTACCCCACCCTGTGGCTTATCCCCGATCTTCACATGCACTTTTGCATCCAATGGCAACAACAGGTCCACTCTGGAGCCAAAACGGATAAAACCCATCTCACCGGTTTGTTCCACTTTTTGCCCGGCCTGTAAATAGTTGATGATCCTTTTGGCCAGTGCACCGGCTATTTGCTTCACTAAAATTTCTTTACCATTCTTTCTATACACCACAGAATGACGTTCATTCTCGGTAGAAGATTTAGGATGCCAGGCCACTAAATATTTTCCTTTGTGATACTGGCTGTACACGACTTCCCCGCTCACCGGGTTCCGGTTCACATGCACATTCAGCGGACTCATAAAAATAGAAACCTGTATGCGACGGTCGGTAAAGTATTCATCGGCTTGTACTTCTTCAATCACGACCACTTTACCATCGGCCGGGGCAACAATGGCGTTTTCCTGGATGGTCAGTACTCTTTTGGGAATGCGGAAGAACGAGATCACAAAGATCAGCAGGCCTAGTGTGGCAATAAAGAGCAGCCAGCTGATCACAGGCAGGCTGAAACTTAAAAAATAGAAGGAGAGAATATTAATGATACCAAAAAGTATGGTACTGATGGCAATGATCTTGTAACCTTCCTTATGAATTGTCATACTAACCAGTTGAGGGGCAAATATAGGAAATGGTTATTGGAAAGAAGGTGGAGGTGCCTGGTAATAAATTCGTATTATAATATTGAGCAACAGCCAAACAAAAGGGACTGCAATTAACAATGAATCGAAACGATCCAAAAAACCACCGTGACCCGGCATCAGGGAGCCACTGTCTTTTACATCAGCCATACGTTTCAACTTGGATTCGAGCAGATCTCCGACAGTGCCGGTAATAGCGGTTATTAAAGCAATCGGGGCAAATAACAATCCGGATGTAAGATCAAATGCACCGAATATCAAACCCGGCAATACGAATAAAGCAACCGCAACACATAATACAACTCCGCCGATGGTGCCTTCCCATGTTTTTTTGGGTGATACTTTTGACAACGGGGTTTTCCCGATCAATGATCCGACTATATAAGCCATGGTATCATTGATCCAGATGCTGGCTATTATAATTATAGGAATGATTCCCCCACCTAATACAAACATTGTATCATGAAAGTGTATATCTATTGCCCATTGATTCAAATTCATCATCAACCCCCAGCTCAGTGATATATATAATAAGCCCAAGGCTGCCATCCCCAATGCCCTCAGGTTAATTCTTTTTTGTGAGAAAATACCCAGCAGGGTCAATATAAGACCCGCTGCGGAAACCGGCATGGCCATATTTTCACTTAGCCCAAATCCGCTTACTATATAGGCTGGTCCGCACATTAACAACATAAAGTGATAGCCAAATACCATGATCCCTAATTTGGTATAAGGATGAAATTTCGTGTTATGAATTTTCTCCGCCAGTTTAAAATATTCCCACCAGCACCCAAAATGAATAATGGAAAACAACACCAGGAAACTCCAATGGTTCCATAACAAACCAGCTAACATCACCGCCGCAAATACGATAGCTGTCAAAGCTCTTGTTCTGAATACAGGCCAGTTGAATGCCATGAAATGCGTTATTGGTTATGATAAGCTTCTTTATCCGAAGCTGTTATTTTTTTGAAATACATAAAGAGCCCGATCAATGCCGGCAATAATAAGATACCCCACCAGCTGCCACTGCTATCTTCCATCATGGCTTCTTTGATCGATTTCCCTTCTTTCAGCATGGAATAGATCATAGTTATCGCCAGCGCATTATTGATGAAATGGGCCAGGATGCTCAGCCATAATTTCCCGGAATAATAATAGATCAGTCCCAGTACGGCTCCTAAAAATACCCTGGGCAGGAACCCATAAAATGAAAAATGCACCGCACTGAAGATGATGCTGACAATTAATATAGCAGCCCAGGGTTTCATCCCTGAACGGGTCAGGAAATTTTGGAAACCACCGCGGAATAATGCTTCTTCACATAAGGCAGGTAAGAACGCCATGATGATCAGCGCCAGAATATAATCACTCATGGTCTTCAGGCTGATAATAGCAGTTACCTGCTGGTTATAATCAGCTTCCCATTTATCAGCCTTCAATTTCCACTCAGCAGGTAAAGGAATTTCTTTATTCAGGTAAGAGATCGCAAAAGAAACGAACAGCGCTGTGAAAATGATCATCACCACCAACCCCACCTGGTTCGGCCTTACCTGCGGAGAAAAACCCATCAGCCTGAGGGGCTTCCTGTTCAGCATAAAAGCGGTGGCGATGGCGGGTAATAAAAAACCGATGATGGTTGATAGTACCTGTACCACTTTCATGGCATTACTATCTTCCGGCGCAAATTGTCCTTCCTGGAAGGCAGTGATAGGTTTACCTGTCATAGCTGACCATATCGGAATACTGACAAGGCCTGATAAAATAATACCTGCTACAGCAAACGCAATCAGCATAAAAAAGCCGGCCGTATAGGAAATACCCTTGGATTGACTGTCGTACATAGATTTCAGCGATTAAACCGTAAATTTGCAGGTTCAAAAATAACAGTCCGCTGGCAGAAGACCCATATTTATTTAACCCGTTAGTTTATAAGGGATAAGCCTCAGCAACAAACCCAGGTAATGGTAAAGATCGGCAACATAGAACTCCCTGATTTCCCCTTGCTCCTCGCCCCCATGGAGGATGTAAGCGATCCGCCATTCCGGGCCGTTTGTAAGGATAATGGTGCCGACCTGATGTACACGGAATTTATTTCTTCCGAGGGACTGATCCG
>CALRSN020000381.1:0-3630 GCA_943370865.1 Bordetella parapertussis | reverse complement strand
AAAAAGAAAGAGAGTTAAGCCATGAGTTATATAATGCAGGTCATATGTATGAAGCCGCTGTGGCACATTACCTGGCAACAAAAAAGAGAAACTTCCTGGATATTGCTATAAAAAATGCTGACCTGGTTTGCAGTGTTTTCGGACCCGGGAAAAGATCAGTGGCACCCGGTCACGAGATCGTGGAAATGGGGCTGGTGAAATTATTTCGTATCACCGGCAAACAGGAGTATTTAAATACAGCTAAGTTTTTTATTTATGCCCGGGGGCAGTACAATGGGTATGATCCCAAGAGTACAGATTCCTGGAAGAACGGATCTTACTGGCAGGACCATAAGCCGGTGGTGCAGCAGGATGAAGCAGTGGGGCATGCTGTACGGGCAGGTTATTTATATTCCGCAGTCGCAGATGTAGCGGCATTAACCGGCGATGACAGCCTGACAAAAGCTATTGATAAGATTTGGGAAAATGTAGTGTCGAAGAAATTATACATACAGGGCGGTATTGGAGCCCGGGGTGATGGAGAACGTTTCGGGGCTAACTATGAATTGCCGAATAATACGGCGTATAATGAAACCTGTGCTGCTATCGCCAATGTTTACTGGAATCATCGTATGTTTTTGCTGCATGGAGATAGTAAGTACATGGATGTGCTGGAAAGAACATTATACAATGGTTTGATCTCCGGTGTTGGACTGGATGGGAAATCTTTTTTTTACACCAATGCCATGGAAGTGCGGAATGGGTTTTCGCATAATGATATTGAAAGAGAAAGATCCGGGTGGTTCCAGTGCAGTTGCTGCCCCACGAATGTCTGTCGTTTTATTCCAGCTGTACCCGGCTATATGTATGCGCAAAAGGAAAACAATCTGTATGTGAATCTTTTTATCAGCAGCACAGCCAATTTAGTAATTAATAATAAACCGGTGCAGGTGCTGCAACAAAATAATTATCCCTGGGAAGGCGACCTCCGGTTTACCATTCAAACAGCAAAAGCCAATAGTTTTAAATTATTGATCCGTATTCCGGGCTGGGCGTTAAACACTGCCGTTCCTTCGGACCTGTATTCATTTCAAAAGAATACAGGAGTAAAACCAACGATACAAATAAACGGGGAACCTGTTACCTATGAAATACAGAATGGGTATGCAGTGATTAACCGTGCCTGGAAAAAGAAAGATGAAATATTGGTCAGTCTTCCGATGGAAATAAGACAAATAATTGCCAACGAAAAGATCAAAGATAATATTGGCAAACTTGCCTTGCAGCGGGGACCCATTGTTTATTGCGCAGAATGGGCCGATAATAATGGTAAAGCCGGAAATATTATTGTCCCGGCAGGGGCAGCATTTTCAACAGAATATAAACCCACATTACTGAATGGAGTTATGACTTTGAAAACAGAAGTACCTGTTGTATCAATCACAGGTACAGAAAGCATTACTACGGAAAGAAAAACAGTAACCATGATACCTTATTACAGTTGGGCCAACCGGGGAAAGGGAGAAATGACTATCTGGTTCCCGTCACAAATAAAAGATATTGAAATATTAAGTAAGTAACATAAAGCAGGAATACAATGAATAAAAGTATCAATACAAAAGGCCTCGAAGTGTGGTTCATTACCGGCAGCCAGAATTTATATGGGGAAGAGACGCTGAAACAGGTTGCTGTGCACAGTTCTAAAATTGCCAAAAGCCTGAATGAAGCAGAGGCCATTCCGGTAAAAGTGGTATTTAAGCCGGTGCTGAAATCAACTGAAGAAATTTATAACCTGGTGCTGGACGTAAACAGTAATAAGAATTGTATTGGTATCATTACCTGGATGCATACATTTTCGCCGGCTAAAATGTGGATCAATGGACTGAAATATTTACAAAAGCCCATGTTGCATTTTCATACACAATTTAACAGGGACATACCCTGGGGTGAAATTGATATGGACTTTATGAACCTGAACCAATCCGCACATGGAGACAGGGAGTTTGGTTTTATAGTAAGCCGTATGCGTCTGAACCGCAAAGTTGTGGTGGGACATTGGCAGGATAAAAAAACAATAGCACAAATCGCGGAATGGACCAGGGTTGCAACCGGCTGGCATGATTGGCAGGGTGCCAAATTTGTGCGGTTTGGAGACAATATGCGCTACGTGGCGGTAACGGATGGAGATAAAGTGGAGGCGGAATTAAAATTCGGGTTTAGTGTCAATACACACGGCGTGGGAGACCTGGTTGGATATATCAATGGAATAAAAGAAACGGCTATCACAAAACTATGTGATGAATATGCGGCATCATATAAGCTTATGCCTTCACTGAAGAAAGGAGCCGGACAACACCAGTCATTAAGAGAAGCGGCAAAGATCGAATTAGGTATTCGTAAATTTTTGGAGGATGGGGGCTTTAAAGGATTTACCGATACATTTGAAGACCTTCATGGCATGGTTCAGCTGCCCGGAATCGCTTCCCAGCGATTGATGGCAGATGGATATGGATTTGCAGGAGAAGGTGATTGGAAGACAGCGGCTTTGGTGCGGGCCATGAAGGTGATGGGAAATGGATTGAAAGGTGGTAATTCTTTTATGGAAGATTATACCTATCATTTTGAACCGGGTAATAATTTAGTATTAGGTTCTCATATGCTGGAAATCTGTTCCTCCATTGCTGCTGATAAACCCAGTTGTGAAATACACCCGCTGGGTATTGGTGGTAAAGCCGATCCTGTTCGTTTAGTATTTAATGTAGCTGCCGGTCCGGCTTTGAATGCCTCGCTGATTGATATGGGTGACCGGTTTCGGTTATTGGTAAATGAAGTGGAAGCGGTGGCACCTAAAAATAAGTTACCCAAACTACCGGTTGCAAGGGTGTTATGGAAACCATTACCCGATTTTAATACAGCCTGTGCGGCATGGATCTATGCCGGGGGCGCCCATCATACCTGCTACAGCCAGAATATTTCATCCGAGGGCTTACAGGATTTTGCAGAGATGGCCGGTATAGAATATGTTTTGATCGATAAAGCTACAATTATCCCTAATTTGAAAAGGGAATTACGGGTGAATGATGTAGTTTACAAGTTTAATAAATAGTTACAACAACTGAAAAATACAGGCTCTGATCACCAAACTAAAATTAACAGCTAATGAATAATCTTGCCACAAAAGATATCGTTGTTTTCATTGTCTATTTTATCCTCATTGCCGGTTATGGCTACTGGATCTACCAGCGGAAAAAGAAAGCTTCTATTACTGCCTCTCATGATTATTTCCTAGCTGAAGGGTCATTGACCTGGTGGGCTATCGGTGCATCTTTGATCGCTTCCAATATTTCGGCAGAACAGTTTATCGGCATGAGTGGTAATGGTTTTTTTGTCGGTGTGGCTGTGGCAGCTTATGAATGGATCGCTGCGGTAGCCCTCATCATTATTGCTGTATGGTTTATCCCCATCTACCTGAAGAACAAGATATATACTATGCCGCAGTTTTTGAAGACGAGGTATAATGAAACGGTATCACTCATCATGGCGATCTTCTGGTTGTTCCTGTACATCTTTGTTAACCTTACTTCTATTTTATTCCTCGGCGCTGTGGCTATCAGTGGCCTGGTAGGCCCTGAATATTTTCATACTATTATG
>CALRSN020000380.1:0-3636 GCA_943370865.1 Bordetella parapertussis | reverse complement strand
AGCAAACGGAATGGTAAGCTCACCAACGTTGATAAAATTGAAATAATTGGCGATATGTGTATTGCCTCCTTTCACCTGCAAAAACACCCAAATACTCAGTACAAAAGAAGCGAGTATAACCCCACTCCCAATCAGCCCGATGAGTGATTTGGATAAATGTTTTCTTCCCAGCCCGTTGATCAAAAAACCAATCAATGGTAACAGCGGAATCAGGTAAACTATTTGTAAAGCGTTCTGCATATTCAACTATATGCTATTAGCCAGCAGCTAATAGCTGTATTTTAATGTTTTAACCGGTTCAAAAAGTTCACATCCACGGAGTGGATATTCCTGTACATCATCACGATGATCGCCAGCCCCACACTTACTTCTGCCGCTGCCACCACCATGATAAAGAATACGAATAACTGCCCATCACTTCCCGCCGTGGCATCAACAGCGGCATTCGCCACATGGTGCATTTTCGAAAAGGCTACCAGTAATAAATTCACCGCATTCAGCATTAACTCAATACACATGAAAATGATGATCGCATTACGGCGGGTCAGTACACCCACTATACCAATAGCGAATAAAGCGATCGACAGAAATATGTAATAATTTATCGGCATACCTTTTAAGCTTTGAGCCCTGAACTATCCGCTGCGAGCCTTTTTTTATGACTAACGGCTTTCTTATTCTTTTTTCCCAATCACCACAGCCCCCACCATTGCACTCAGGAACAATACACTGCTGATCTCGAACGGCACCACATACTTGGTGAATAATTCCTTCCCGAGATTTTTTATTAATCCAATATCCCCGGTGTTCACTTCCGCCAGTTTGTCTTTAGCCTCTGTATCTTTCAGTGCTGCCACCAGCACCAGTAATAAACAACCACCGGACACAGCACCGGCCAATTTCAACCACTTGTTCTTCTGTGGCTCCGTTTCTTTGTTCAGGTTCATCAGCATGATCACAAAAAGGAACAATACCATGATGGCACCGGCATAAACAATGATGTTCACGATCGCCAGGAACTGGGCATTCAGTAAAATATAATGACCGGAAATAGCAAAGAAGGTAACGATCAGCCACAATACACTGTACACCGGGTTTTTACTGGTGATCAGCATCAGTGCACTGAACAAGGCTACAACCGAGAGGAACCAGAATAATATTTGCGTAATGTTCATTCTAAAAAGCAGTTGGTACTATTGCCTGTATTAATTCATTTGTTCTTTTGCTGCCCTGTCGCCCAACGCCTTCTTATATTCTTCCGGCTGTGTCACGGGGTTGGGTATCAGCAATTCTTCTTTTTTATAAATAAATCCTTTTCGTCCATAGTTGGCCGGCGCAAAGGTCTGTGATAAATAGATCGCATCCTTTGGACAAGCTTCTTCACACAAACCACAGAAAATACAGCGCAGCATATTGATCTCGTATTTCGCTGCATATTTCTCTTCCCGGTACAAATGCTCTTCTTCGGGCAACCGCTCGGCCGCTTCCATGGTGATCGCCTCTGCAGGGCAGGCCACGGCACACAATCCACAAGCCGTACAACGTTCACGGCCATGCTCATCCCGGTTCAGTACATGCAAGCCCCTGAACACCTGCGAAAAAGTTCTTTTCTGTTCAGGATATTGTATCGTCGCCTTTCTTTTAAAAAGGTGACTGATCGTAATACCCATACCTTTCATGATATTCCAGAGATAGATGCTCTCCAGGAAGGTCATCGGCTTACGATCTACAGGTTTTGCTCTTTGTGTTAACTGCATAAAGCTTTTCAGCTTTTAAAATTTTCGCAAATATATATGTTTATGTGCCCGGCAACAGTAATTCTTATCATCATCGTTGCGTCGCACCCTTCGTCGTTCTGTTCTTTACTCACACTTATTTCTTCAACCACAGCAATACAGCTGCCGTAATGATCATATTCACCAGTGCCAGTGGTATCAGTTTCTTCCAGCCCAGGTTCATCAGCTGGTCATACCGGAAACGGGGTATCGTCCAGCGTATCCACAAGAATACAAACAGGAAGAACGCCACCTTGGCCATGAACACACTAAAACTGATCAGTGTCATCAGCCACGGAGCTAATCCCCAAGAGGCTTCATTCACAAATGGTATATCATAACCTCCGAAATACAGGGTCGTCATCACCGCACTGCTGATGAACATATTGATGTATTCAGCAAACAAATAAAATCCCAGTTTCATGGATGAATACTCCTGGTGATATCCAAAGTTCAGTTCATTCTCTGCTTCCGGCAGGTCAAAAGGGGTACGGTTACATTCAGCCAGGGCACAGACAAAGAAGATGATAAATCCAAGCGGCTGGTAAATGATATGCCAGCCATGCTGCACCTGGTTAGCCACGATCTCACTCATCTTCAGTGATCCTGTCATAAACAACACAGCGATCAATGCCAGGCCCATCGGCAACTCGTAAGATACCATCTGCGATGCGCCACGAATGGCCGCCATCAGGGAGAATTTATTATTCGATGCCCAGCCGCCGATCATAATTCCATATACACCCACACTTACAATACTAAACACCAGTAAGATGCCCATGTCCACATCAGCCACCTGCATGGGAATGACGCCGCCATCTCCTTTTACAAAGGGAGCCGCCCAGGGAATCACCGAACTTGTTAGTAGTGCCGTGATCATGGCCAGCCCCGGACCTAATATGAAAAGAAATTTATTAGAGGCCAGTGGTATGATCTCTTCTTTGAAGAATAATTTACCACCATCAGCTAAGGGTTGAAAGATACCAAAAGGGCCCGCCCTGTTTGGACCAATGCGATCCTGCAACCAGGCCGCCACCTTTCTTTCTGCATAGGTAGTGTACATAGCAATAAAGAAGGATAACCCAACGATACAGGCTATGAGTATCACTTTTTCTAAGATCAGCCACCAGTCAATTACCAATAAATACATGTTCAGTTATTATGGTTCTTTCTTTTCAAATGTCTTACTTGTTGCGGGACCTGGCAATGCACTCAGCTCTACTGAATTCACATCACTGACGCTGTGAATATCCATTAATAATTTCGGTTCCCTGCCGCCCATTACTTCCGGTAGTGTCTCAGTCGGTTTCTTCAGTCCCACATAGTGGCCCTGCGAAATAACAGAATGACGGCTCACTTTGGTTGGCCCTTCAATGGTCCAGTCACTCACTTTCTTCTTTTCAAAACGGCAGGTATTGCAGATCCATTCATGCACTTCGCCCCATTCATCTTTCCGGGCAGTCACCCTTAACACTTCATCCCCTCTCATCCACAACTGCACTTTGCCGGAACATTTATCACAACTGCAATGCGCATCTACCGGTTTGGTAAACCATACCCGGTTCTTAAAGCGGAATGTTTTATCAGTTAAAGCACCTACGGGGCAAACATCAATCACATTACCAATAAAATCATTATCCAGGCTCTTCTCGATATACGTGGCTATCTCGGAATGATCACCCCTGTCCAGCACACCATGTACTCTTTTATTGGTTACCTGGTCAGCAGTAAACACACAACGATAACAGAGAATACATCTCGTCATGTGTAATTGTATATAAGGACCGAGGTCATGTTTTTTAAAAGTGCGGCGGTTGAACTCGTAACGGGTGCCTTCTTTTCCATGCTCGTAGCCAAGATC
>CALRSN020000379.1:0-3644 GCA_943370865.1 Bordetella parapertussis | reverse complement strand
AAACCTGAAAGCAGTAATCGAAAAAACAGGAACGGCTGTCGTTGCAACAACGTATGAAGTAATCCCCATGAATTTCCCGGCTTCTTCCTTTGCGCTATACAGGGAAACTATAAAATGGGAGAATATCTCTTCTTTCTTCGCTGTTTATTTTCCCAAAATATATGAGGCAGTGTCCAAAGCTGGCGCACAACCCGGAATACCAACAGGGTTCTACTATGTATGGGATGAAAAGAACCAGCAGGCTGATATGGCCGCCGCTATTCCTGTAGCTACAGGAACAAAACTTGACAGTGATAGTATTAAAATTGTTGATATAAGCGGATCAAAAGCTGTTTATGTAGATTACTATGGTGCGTATGATAAAACAGCTGATGCGTATAAAGCGATTGATGCCTACCTGCTAACAAATAAGCTGAAACAAAAACCACCGGTCATTGAGCAGTATATGAATGATCCGGGTGTAGTGAAGGATACGGCCAAATGGCTCACCAAGATTATTTTCCTGGTGGAATAATCACAGCTAATTGACCGTTCATATAAACTTTTTGCATGGCGGTTCGTAATCAGTAAGTTTAATGTTCCAAAACTTACCTGTATGCGAAAAATAGCCCTGCTATCTGTCTTTCTTTTTATGTTCTGCTTTGTCCACGCACAAAAGATCTCTTTAGACCAGTTTAAGAATTTAAAACCCCGTAATGTGGGGCCGGCCGGTATGAGTGGCCGTATCACGGCTATTGATGCCGTGGTGGCTAATCCCAATATTATCTATGTAGGTGCTGCCAGTGGTGGTATCTGGAAAACAGAGAACAGCGGCCATACCTGGTCGCCCATTTTTGATGAACAGCCTATTCAGAATATTGGCGCTGTCGCTATTCAGCAATCTAACCCTTCAGTTGTTTGGGTGGGAACGGGTGAAGGAAATCCCCGCAACTCACTGAATCTTGGTGCCGGTATTTATAAAACATTGGACGGTGGCAGAACCTGGAAGAAAATGGGATTGGATAAAACTGTTTGTATTCATAGGGTGGTGATTGACCCCGTCAATCCGAATACTGTTTATGCAGCAGCTATCGGTAACCCGTATGCAGAACACCCTGATCGTGGTGTTTTTAAAACAACTGATGGCGGAGAAACATGGAGTAAAATATTATACGCTAATGATACAACAGGTTGTGCTGACATGGTGATGGATCCGTCTAACCCTAATAAACTCATCGCAGCCATGTGGCAGTTCCGTCGTACACCCTGGGATTTAAAGAGCGGTGGTAAAGGAAGTGGTTTATTCATTACAGTTGATGGCGGTAAGAACTGGAAACCATTGACCAAAGAAGATGGTATGCCCGATGGTATGCTGGGAAGAATTGGTGTTGCATTCAGCCGGAGCATGCCATCAAGAGTATATGCAAAAGTAGAAGCCACTAAAAATGGTTTATATAAAAGTGATGATGGCGGTTTTAAATGGACACTGGTAAATAGCGATCCGGCACAAATAACAGACCGCCCTTTTTACTACCAGGAAATTTATGTGGACCCGCAAAATGAGAACAGGATATACGATGTGCACTCCACCATTACATTCAGTGAAGACGGGGGTAAGTCATTTTCTACAATGATCCCTTATTCAGGCATCCATCCTGATCACCATGCCTGGTGGATCAATCCCAATGACCCTAATCATATCATCGAAGGAAATGATGGGGGGATTGGTATTTCAAGAGATCGTGGTAAGAACTGGGTCTTTGATGAGAAACTACCCGCTGGCCAGTTTTATCATATAAATGTAGACAATGAAATCCCCTACAATATCATGGGCGGCATGCAGGATAATGGCAGCTGGCACGGCCCTGCTTATACCTGGACCAACGGTGGTATCCGAAACTATTACTGGAATAATGTTGGCGGCGGTGATGGCTTTGATGTCATGCCTGATCCAGAGGATGCCAGTTGGGTATATAGCATGAGCCAGGGCGGAAGTGTGGGCAGAAGAAACTGGAAAACCGGTGAAAGCTGGTTTATCAAACCTCCGGCATTAACGGCAGACACCAAACTGCGATTTAACTGGAACTCCGCCATTGCACAAGATCCGTTTGATAAAAAAACTATTTATTTCGGCAGCCAGTTTATGCATAAGAGTACAGACAAAGGCGTTAGCTGGCAAACAGCTTCACCTGATCTTACCACGAATGATTCGGTAAAAATTGCTGCCTATCAAAATACCGGTGGGTTAACATTGGATATCACCGGCGCAGAAACACATTGCACCATTCTTACCATTGAGCCTTCTAAAAAGGAACAGGGCACAATCTGGGTTGGCACCGATGACGGCAATGTGCAACTGACAAGAGACGGCGGAAAAACATGGACCAGCTTCCGCGGAAAAATTCCCGGCTTACCTATTGGTTGCTGGATTCCCCAAATAAGAGCTTCTGTTCATAATGCAGGCGAAGTATTAGTGGTGGCAAATGATTATCGCCGCGGTGACATGAAGCCATATATTTTCCGTACATCTGATTATGGAAAAACATGGACCAAACTGGTTGATGAGAATAAAGTAAAAGGTTATGCATTATGTGTGTTGCAGGATCCAACAGAACCCAATCTCATTTTTGCAGGCACAGAAAATGGGCTTTGGATAAGTTTTGATAATGGTGCTTCTTTTGAACAATTCAAAAATGGTTATCCTTCTGTATCCACGTATGATTTTGCCATACAGGAAAGAGAAGCCGACCTGGTGATCGCCACTTTTGGACGGGCACTCTGGATTCTGGATGATATTCGTCCCTTCAGAAAAGCTGCTGCTAATAAGGGAATCAAATTCGCAAGTCCTATAACAGCATTTGCTGCTCCGGAAGCTTACCAGGCGCAATACAAAGCAGCTACCGGTTATGAATGGAGTACGTATGGTTTGTATGATGGAGAGAACAGGCGAAGAGGTGCTCCCATTTCTTTCTTTATTAATAAACCCAAAGCAGCATCCGATTCAGCTGCCAAACAACCTGCGCAAGCTGTTCCTTCACAACAACCAGTTGCAGGTGCTCCCCAGGGAGGTGGCGGTGGCCGTGGGGGTGGTGGAAGAGGCGAGTTTGGGGGAGCAGGTGCTGGCCGCAGGGGCGGTGATAGTGTAATGGTTCGTATCTATGATGCCGGTAATAAACTCATCCGCACTTTACGCTGGAATGCTGATACGGGCTTTAATCGTATGTATTGGGGAATGGAAGAAAAAGGTTTCCGCCAGCCCGGTTCTCCTAAACCACAACCGGGTGCACCAGAACCCGGCGGTTTCCAGGTATTACCCGGCACCTACAAATTATTACTCACTTATGCCAGGACAACTGATTCAACTTATGTAACTGTAAAAGATGACCCGCGACTGGGTAACCGGAATGATATTAAACTGGCACAACGCAGCATGTATGACCGCCTGAGAAAGAGTGCTGATAAATTAACAACTGGTATGGACCAACTCACCGAAAGTGAAGAACTGCTTACTAAAATGCAGGCGCAGCTAAAGGGTGTGGAAGGCAAAGAAGTAGATTCCTTACGAAAAACAACTACAAAGTTGCAGGATGAAATAAAAACCATCCGTGAGATCATCAGCGGTAAGACAAGTGATAAACAAGGAATTTCAAGAAGTCCGTTTGAAA
>CALRSN020000378.1:0-3648 GCA_943370865.1 Bordetella parapertussis | reverse complement strand
ATTGACGAATGAACTACAAAAAAATTATTTACTCTTTTCTTTCACTTTGGCTGTTAACAGGTTTTACATTGTTATCAGCACAGGAGCCCATTCTTGCCCCCAAGACCAATACTACGGCTGCAGCAGATACACTGATCACTGTGGAAATTCTGGAAGCCAAAAAACTGGAAATGCGGAAAGTGAACGACTCCACGCAACTGCAGATACTGGCCGGTAAAGTGAAACTGAAACAAGGCACCAGTTATTTCTGGTGCGACAGCTGTGTAATCAACAGCAATACAAACACGTTTGAAGCCTGGGGCAATGTACATATCAATGATGCAGATACCACGAATGTTTATGCCAATCACCTGCTCTATCTCACCAAAAAGAAACTGGCTTATTTAGATGGCGCAGTTAAACTCACCGATGGTAAAGGCACCCTCACCACTCCCGACCTGGAATATGATATGGAAACCAAGATCGGTATCTATAAACATGGTGGTAAAGTAGTTAATGGCAATACCACCCTCACCAGCAAGGAAGGTTATTATTATACAGACCTGAAAGATGTTTATTTCAAGCAAAATGTGGAACTGAAAGATCCGAAGTATTTCTTAAAAACGGATTCGCTTTTGTATAATACTGATAACGGTATTGCCCGTTTTATTGCGGAAACTTTGATTATAGATAGTAGTGGCAGGACAATTGAAACCAAAGATGGTTTTTATAATTTGAAAACTGGTCAAGCGGAATTTGGGAGAAATCCCCGTGTACATGATAAAGGAATATTTGCAACCGGAAACCAGATGGTCAGTGATGATAGTTCCGGTGTAGTTCAAATTCGGGGAAATGCTCTTGTAGTTGACAGTTCTAATAATACTACAGTTCTTGGCGGAGAGATATTCGTGAATAAAAAAACAAACTCCTTCCTGGCCACGAAGAAACCCTTAATGATCATTAAACAGGAAAACGATTCCATTTATATTACTGCTGATACATTGTTCTCTGCACGGCTTACTGATCTGTATGGTGTAAAGGATTCATTAGTGAAAGACACGGTAAAAGGCGTAAAAGTTGTGAACGCAGAAAAAGCAAAAGACAGCACCAACCGTTATTTTGAAGCGTACCGGAATGTCCGTGTTTTCTCAGATTCTTTGCAAGCTGTTTGCGACAGCCTGTTCTATTCTTTCAAAGATTCTGTTTTCCGGATGTATGACAACCCGGTGGTATGGGCCAAAGAAAGCCAGGTAACAGGTGATACACTTTATCTTTTTACAAAGAATAAAAAGGCAGAACGCTTCCAGGTAATTGATAATAGTTTCCTTGTAAACAAAATGGATCCCGAAGTCTATAACCAGGTCAAATCTTCCCGGATGGATGGCTGGTTCATTGATGGCAATATTGATTCGGTAAGGGCAAGAGGTTACGCTGAATGTATCTATTATATACAGGATGAGGATAGTGCGTATACCGGTATCAATGAATCGAAATGCGATATCATGGATATCTATTTTAAGAACCAGGAATTACATAAAGTTGTTTTCCGCAGCCAGGTCACCGGCACCCTCTGGCCTATCCGCCAAAAGAGCCCCTCTGAAATGCGGCTCGAAAATTTTCAATGGCTGGAAGCAAGAAGACCCAAGACAAAATTCGAATTATTCGAATAGAGAGAATGAAATCAGAAGTCTGCTATCAGGCTTCTGATTTCTTACCTCCGGCGTCCTTCTTCATTCTTCACATTTCCTTTAGACTTGCAGGCATCATTTTTCGTTCTATGCATGACGGTTTTATTGCATAAGGGCAATACAATTCTATCACTAACAATTAAACAACTACCATGAAATGAGCTATAAAATTTTCGAGCTATTATACCAGTCGGCGATGAAAATTTTATAGCGAATAACATGTGACCAATTTCTAAAAAATAAAAAAATACACATGAAAAAGGTATCCGCCATCTTTTTACTGCTGGCCGTATTCACCACGGCAAATCAATCTTCCGCACAGGATTATAAAACGGCATTAGGTGTCAGGCTCAGCAGCAGCCAGGCCATCGTTAACAATTCTATTTCCATCAAACACTTCCTGAATGATAAAGTAGCCATTGAAGGGTTATTATCATTTGGAGATCCATTAGCAATTGGTGCCCTCGCCGAAATTCATAAGCCCATGGGTGAATCTGGTATTAAATGGTTTTATGGTGGCGGTGCTTATCTAGGGTTTATCAAATCCTATAATCCTAATACCGCTAAAAACGAAACTGACCCCAGCTTTGGAGCAATGGGTGTGCTGGGATTGGATTATAAATTCGCCAACATACCGCTCAATCTTTCCTTAGACTGGAAACCGGAACTAAATCTTGTCAGCGATATTAATTTTGAACCGGCGGCAGTAGGATTTACCGCCAGGTTTACTTTTGGTAAATAGTTCGCTTAATAAAATATGTAAGGCCTGCCCGTTTTCCGGGCAGGCCTTTTTTTGGACCACTAAGAGTTTACCGTTACTCACATTTTTTCAAGAACCTGCAAATATTTCCCGGTTTCTGCGTTTTTGTGCAGGAATTTAACTTATTTTAGTTTTACAAAACTGACGGATGCTTAAGAAAGAAAGGCAGGCGTATATCCTACACCAGGTAAACCTGCATAATAAAGTACTTTCCTCCTCGCTATGCATTGATATCAATGTGTCGGAGGATACCATTCGCCGGGATCTCCAGGAATTAGCCGAAGAAGGTAAAGTGATCAAGGTACACGGAGGTGCATTATCCCATTCTTTCAACGATGTTCATTTCCCTTCCAACGGCGTTTATTCACAACACCAGAAAAAAACAATTGCGCAAAAGGCGATCAGCCTGATCGATAACGGAATGTTTGTGCTGACCAGTGGTGGCACCACCATTCTTGAAATGGCCCGTTCTCTTCCTCCCCAATTGAAAGCTACTTTTATTTCAGGCTCCATCCCGGCTATCCTGGAGTATATGCATCATCCCAATATTGACGTGATTTTGGTTGGAGACAGAATTTCAAAAAACTCTAAAATAACTGTTGGTACTGAGGCTATTGCCAAAATAAAACAGGTAAAGGCTGATATCTGTTTCTTAGGCACCAATGCAATAGATCTGCAACATGGTATTACCGATAATGATTGGGAAGTGGTGCAGCTAAAGAAGGCCATGATGGAGTCTTCTCAAAAAGTGGTGTGCCTGGCCATAGCAGAGAAAGTAAATACTTTTCAGCCCATACAGATCGCCGCCCTTGAAAAAATAGATATCCTTATCACTGAATTACCGCCAGATGACCCTATCCTGAAACCCTATGCTGACGCCGGAATCAAAGTTTTGTAACGACCAATTTTAGGAACTGCTTATTTAAACTATATCAAAAAAAACAGCTATGAGAAAAATTCTCCATTCGTTCATTGCTATCTGCCTGCTGTTGTTAGTGCTGCCACCAAGCTTGCTGGCGCAGGAAAAAACAATTACGGGAACAGTGCTCTCGGACGAAAACAAGTCGCCACTCCAGGGAGTAACCATCAGGGTGAAAGGAACCAAGCGATTTACACAAACTGATGTAAACGGTAAGTTTACTATCAAAATAAATCCTGGTGAAACCCTACAGTTATCTTATGTAGGTCATGAAGCCATGGACGTTAAACCCGGAGATGGCA
>CALRSN020000377.1:0-3672 GCA_943370865.1 Bordetella parapertussis | reverse complement strand
ACCATACTCCGGCTGCTGGTAGTTCCCTGGTCAAGGGATAAGATGTAGTGTGAAGCCATGCAATCGTATTTATGAAAGGAAGTTAATGAAAAAGGTTGAGCAGCGAACAAGACGATAAAGAGAGCTCTTTAAGTTCACGCAGTATTAATACTATTAATAGAGAATGTTTTCCCGGTACTTAAAAAGCCAACCGGAAACTTCCAAAGATGCCAAAAGCTTTATCGCCCTGTTTGTCGATCGTGGCGGGCAATACTCTCCAGATAAAATCAACCCGGAAAACTTTAAAGATATTATCTACACCGGTGCCCAGCTCAAGATAAGTACGGCCATTGAGTGTTTGAAAGCTATGTCCCTGCTTGAAATTAAAGGCCCGGTTCTTTTCTGATAAACTGCCCCATAATGTTTTGGCGGTCCAGAACTGGCGCCAGCGGAGTTTGGGTAACATGCGGAAAATTCCATTCCCGATATTGTGTTCAATATTCACGCCGGCATATTTATCATGAACAAATTCCCAGCGGTTCATCATGTTGAAGGCGTACTTGTTGTAATAGTATAATTCATTACCGGGAGCAATATCCAGCAGCATATACGGAAGGGTGCCGAAGGTCTGGCCTCCATATATATAATAAGAGATGCTGCCGAAAGGAGGGATCTTCATATAATCAGACACACTTCCCGATATCTTGGTATAGTCGTAATTACTTTTAAAGAAGCCGGATACACCGCGGGAAATATATAACTCCGTAATAGGATAGGGGCTTCCCAAACTGGTGCGGAAGAATTGATTCTCGAGAAATTTTTCTAAATAGGCAAACCGTAAGCGGACCGACACTTCAAAACTGGTCAGAGGTTCACGGCCGCTGACAGCGGTGAAAGAATCTTTAGGTATCAGGTTGCGCAGCGGCAGGTACGATTTATGTGTGGCGGCAACCAGGGTGGAGAAGCCTGATCTTGTTTCATTGAAGAACTCAAATCTTTTTTCATTGACCTTCAAAAATTTTACCGGCACATTTGTTTTGCGAACCGCTAATGCAAAGACATTGTCTTGGGTCACTTCACCATAGTAGTTTTGTCCCCAGTCAATATCGTTGGTATAAGAACCATAAAAAAATAAGCGGGGATGTTTTTTGGGCAGGTAAAAGAGTTCTGCTTTTCCTTTTAATTTCTGGTCGCCAAAACCATAAGCCAGGTAGCCGTGCCACCACCAGCGTTTATCAAATTTTTTATTGGTACCAAGATCAAACCGCATACGAAAACCTTCCCAGGAATTGGAAGTGATCCAGTTGAACCAGGGACCTATCTGGTAATTACCAATATTCAGGTAACCGGTACCGATAAAATTAGCGGTGCGGGTGAAACGCTGGAACACCGGCGCATTCATCAGTGTATCGATCATTCGGATAATACTGGCTTCCGTCTTTGTCAATTCTTCATGTCTTGAACCCGCCCAGAATTCTTTATTCTTTTCATCGGCACCGGGCAGGGTGATCACTTCTTCGAGTATCTTGTTTTTATCCAGCTCATGGATAACGGAAGTATCATTAATGATCACATTTTTATAGGTGGTGGTCTTCCGGCCGATAAAACCGGGTTTATCTTTTCCGAGGGGAGAAAGGTCGGCTACAAACTTGTCTTTGGATAAGAACCAGGTGGTATCGTTGATCAGGTTGTATTCCTGGATCAGGCTCAGGTTCTCCACAAAATTCACGTTGGCTTCCTTGCCCAAACGGAGATTCATTTTCTGGATGGCAAAAGTGCTGTCATGCACCCAGCAATCACCTTCAAATGTATCACCCCCTTTTCTTTTTGGTGTAAAGACCAAATGATAAAAACGTTTCCTGTTCACTAACTGTGTATCCACCACCCTGTAATTATAATAGTAATCGCCATTATCACTGATGGGGCTCACAAATTGTTTATCCATCACGGGGATGAAATTGTTGTAGACATTCACCACCTGGTCCATGCCGCCCAGCAGTTTCACCATACTTTCATTCTTAATGCCGTTGGTATTCGCAGCTTTAATGATCTCCCTTCTTTTCTTCGGATTTTTCTGGTAATAATAATCAGATAAAGCTTCGGTGAGATAAGAGGGCAGGTATTTTAAACCTTCGGAAGTGTCAATATTCTGGTTGATGAGATCGCTGATCGGTTTGAGCGGTTTGAACCTCCCGAATTTTTCAAAATTGATATTCTTCAGGTCCAGCTCCAGTTTATTGTATAATTCATAGGAGAAATTGGCAAAGCGGTAACGGTCATTATCCGGTTTATTCTTTACGATCTTTCGCCATAGCAAGAGGCCTTTGTTCACTTTCACTTTTACCCGCACCCCTTCATTGAAAGTGCCCCTCTCCATTTTAATGGTGGTAAGTATGGAATCTTTGGAAGGGCTGATCACAAAGTAAAACGGCTGGTAACCTACACAGGTAATTTCTAAAGTGTCAGATGGCCAACTATTCAGGTAAAACGAAAAAGTACCGGCCGAATCAGTTAGCTGACCGATTGTGGCATTTTTAAAACGAACAGATGCGAAAGGAATATTTTCTTCGCTGTGTGAATCTTTGACGGTGCCGCTGATTCTTTTTTTCTGGCCGGAAGCCCAGCCCCCGAGCAGGAGGAAGGCGAATAATAACAGGATGGGTTTGTTTTGTTTCAGGGGGGTCTGCATTACCCGGTAAAAATACGAACCACCGGGAATAGTGGGATTGTTAAATCACTGTAAACAGGTAATGCCCCGGTAAAATTATTTGGAAGTACGGGTTTGGTGTATTTACTTTGTAATTCAAAGTGCTTTTTATGGGCGAACATAACCAACCAACCGACTCTCTCAAAGACATCCGGGATATCCGCCAGCTGATGGAACGATCTTCCCGTTTTATTTCTCTCAGCGGATTGAGCGGGGTAGCCGCCGGGCTTTTTGCATTAGCCGGTGCAGCTATTGCCCGTTACATACTATTTAAAAATTATTATACAGAGTATGATGAAAGAGGCGGCTATTCGGATACTGCTTTTGCCACATTGAAATTGCAATTATTAGGGTTAGCAGCGGCAGTTTTTGCAGCGGCTTTTATTGCTGCTTTTTATTTTACCTGGCGCAAATCAAGCAATGAAGGAACCTCCTTATGGAATCCCACTTCTCGCCGCCTCATGTGGAATATGCTGATCCCGCTGGCAGCCGGTGCTTTATTCATCCTGGGAATGCTCCAATACAATGACTGGCGTTTTGTGGCACCGGCCTGCCTGATCTTTTACGGGCTGGCGTTGGTGAATGCAAGCAAGTATACACTGACTGATATCCGTTACCTCGGGTATTTTGAAATAGTGCTGGGACTGATCAATATGCAATGGGTGGGTAAGGGATTGTATTTCTGGGCCATCGGCTTCGGTGTGTTACACATTATATATGGTATCAGTATGTGGTGGAAATATGAACGTAAAGCGGCCTGATCGTCTAAATTTAGCACATGAAGAATCCGATCACAGGTTTAAATAAGGTTTTTGATAACCGCATCCGCCTCGGGGTGATGAGCATCCTGCTGGTGAATGAGGAAGTGAACTTTAATGACCTGAAGCAAATGCTGGAAGTAACGGATGGTAACCTGGCCACGCACCTGGTGAACCTGGAAGAGAACGGGTACATCAAAGTGCACAAAGGATTTATCGGGAAGAAAA
>CALRSN020000376.1:0-3673 GCA_943370865.1 Bordetella parapertussis | reverse complement strand
ACCAGGCCTTCTGTACCGTCCATCGCAATGGTACGAACACTGTCCTGGCCAAGGTGTTGCTGCACTTCCAATACCAGCGTATCGCCGTTTTCCTTTTTAAGTTCTAACGCATTGTAAATTTCCGGGAGTTTGCCATCAAACTGCACGTCAACCACGGCGCCGATGACCTGTTTTACTTTACCAACGTTTGCCATATATAAAGAGAGGGGTTTGTTTCAGGCCGCAAAGGTAAGGGGGGGTCGCTAATCCTCCAATTTGAATATCAAAGATTTTTGGGCTGGGGAAAAGATGGGAAAAACAAGAAAACGGGCCCTCAAAGTCCCAAATAGGCTTACGGACCCGTTCAATTAGTTTGTTAATAATCAATGAAATAACAATTGTCTATACTGAACAAATCGGAACGCTAATTCTCCGGTTTCAACAACACCAGCTTATGTGTGAAATTGTAAGCGGCATCTACAAATTCAAGCATCTGCGGCCATTTGTCCTTTGCAATATTCTTTTGCTTGTATATTTTCTGAATATCAATAGTCAGCGTATTATTTTCAACTTTGGCGGAGGTGATAAAAGAACCGGTTTCATTATCAACATTGGTTTTGAGTTCTTCCACTCCCTCTACAGTATAACCTGCAGGAATGGTCATATTGATCTGCCATTTCAGTTGACGGGGATGGCGAACATCAATATCAAAATTCCGGGTGCGTTCATCTTTCCTGATCTGCAATTGTCCGCCCATCAAACCTGGTAAATTGATCAGCAATTTTTTCCCGGCCTTCCTGATCTTTTCTCCTACCTGTGCCGTTTCCTTATACATCAGTTCCGGTTTTTTAAAACTCCGCCCCTCGGTTACAACCTGGAAATCTTTATAGTTCACTGAAACACCAAGGTCGCCTTCCATCTGGTCTTTCATATATTCAGGTTTTCTTTCTTTGAATTCGTCTATCAGTGCCTTTTTTTGCTGGTACACCTGGTCCATATATTTCTCCGGCACATTTTCATAGTCGTCCGGGCCATTGAAAGTGCGACTATCGTTGAACATATAAGGTGTGAACCGCAAGGCAGAATAAATATTTCTTTCTTTCTGGATACCTGTGTAAGCAGTGGTGCGTTCCACATTCAGCCACTTTAAGGAAGTATCCACTGTTACAAAAAACTGGAAAAGACTTTTGCTATTTTCTGATTTCACGTCGGTGATCTTAACTGCTTCGGTTTGCTCTTTTGCATTCACCGGCAGTTTGTACCCATCATTGCCCGTCATGGTTTCATCTACATCATATAAATTGGAATGCTCTGTAGCCCTGAAAATATATTTGTTTTTTACCCGCAGGCACCAGGATAATTCACTCTCAAATAAAAGATTGGCCGGTGAGGTAAGATTATTGGGCGTTGTAACAATGATCTCAGAAGGTATTTTCCGGGCGGATAACAGTTGTCCGAGTAAATAGCAGAATTGCTTATCCGAATAGTAAAAATTATTGAACACCTGGGTATGCCGTATATAATAATAGGCCATCTCGATAAATTTATCTTCCGGCACATCTTTACCACCATTCGCTTTTAGCTTGCCCCATAGCATATTTGATATAGCATCCACCGTTGCGCCACTGGCGCCATAGACCCAGCTACTACCAACACCCGTATAGTTTGCATAGGCCTTTCTGCCGATCTCTGCCATATCAAAGGTGTTTTTTATCTGCCCCTTGGTACCGGCAAATAAATATTTGATCTCACGGCCATCGGTGTAAGTGATCTGGAATTTTACCAACGGCAGCACCATGTACTCATTTACAAAGTTCACATCCTTCAGTCTTTCCCGGTTTTCATCCTGCCAGCTGTACACATTAAAATCGCCATTGGATGATTGTTGAAACTCAGGAGCCCCGTTAATACTTCTTGCTGTAACAAAAGAATTATTGTCTGTTTCAATAATGATCTTATGTTTCATCACGGGCATTCCCTTCTGGCATAATTCATATTGCGGGTCAAACTGGTAGTATGGTGTTTTCTTTACATTCAGGGTACTGCTGGTCAGGGATGCAAATTCCAATATATCGCCGGGCAGCAGATCCGCTACCGGCACTTTATAATACTCATTCCGGTTACTCACATTTTGATCAAAAAAACTTTTAAAGAATTCCGGCACTTTATCATTATCTTCAATACTCACGGCCTTGGTCAATTGTATTTCCTTTTTGGTGCCATCCGGTTTATGGATCACGGCACTGAATCCATCAAATTTGGAACTGTACCGGAAATACAATTCAGAAAAATTATCTACCGATGTTTTATCCAGCAATTTCAGCTTCATTCTTTTCCGTTCAATCAGCACCAGGTTTTCTTTACCCCCCAGCAATCCCGACCTTTTTTTATCGAACAGGATATGTTTTTTATAGCCGATTGCCACCACCGATTCTTCATTCCATTTAACCGGAATTGCGTTCACTGAAAAATCGGCATCCGTTTCATTCAGTACTTCCCGGGCATTTTCTCCCAATACAGTAATGAAGTCCTCATCAATGATCTCTTGCGTATATCCTGCTGTAGCCAGGCCTGCCAATGCAAACAAAGCAAGCAGTACGCTTCTCCATTTTATATATTTATTCATAAAGTCCATAGACTGTAATTTGAATTGATTATTTGGTTACGGTTAACAGATAACTGTTGAACTCTTTTAGTTTTTCCAGGAAAGTCTTCCAGTTGGCCAGGTCGGTGGCGGGGATCACACTGTCTTTTATTGTAAGTACTTTCTTCAGCTTTACTTTATTTCCGACTACTTCATACGTTCCGCTGAAAGAATAACCGGGGTTCTCCATTACCAGGCTGGCAGGAAGATCAATACACTTTTTCCCGGCAGGAATAGTCAGTTCAATATCATCTTCGTAAGAAAAAATACTCTCAAAGTCATACCCTCTTGTCCGCTTGGGGCCGGGCATAAAACTCCGCAGAGTCTTCGGAAAGAAGTCAATACTCAGATACTGGCTTCCACCTATCGCATTGATATTATTAGTAAGATCAATATCACCTTCCACTTCCACCGGGATTTCCCTGTTTAACAGGTCGCTGTTCTTAATATTGGAAGACGTAAGGTTACTGTTACCAAATTCCAACATTTCTTTCAGGAAATCCTGCTGCGCATGTTTCGGCATACTTTGAAACCCGTTATGAAAATCCTTACGTTCTTCGCCTGTCAACGTAATTTTTGCATGACCTTTTAGTGATCCCTCACTTAATATAAGGCTTGCTGTTGTTTTGATCTTATTTTCCGTGGCTGCACTCAGCGGAACTTTTTTCTCGTCAAAGGTTTCACCTTTTTCTATCAGCGCTGATTTTCCCTGGATACGGAAGGCATTTTCGCCAAACGGTGCATATTTTTCTGTACCGTCAAGGAAATATTCCTTCCCTTTAAAATACAACGTTGTAATAGCATGATTGTCCACACACATTACGGGCACACTATGATCATAAGGAATATGCCGGGTACCGATCCAGGTGAAGCGGGCATCATAGCCGGCTATCTTCAGCATTTCAGCCAGCAGGTTCGCCATCCCTTTGCAATCACCATATTTTTCTCTGAGCACATCCTGTGCTTTCGCAGGTATATATCCCGAGAACCCATCTTCATAAGCGATGTATCGAATATTATCCTGCACCCAGTAATAGATCGCTTTAATCT
>CALRSN020000375.1:0-3678 GCA_943370865.1 Bordetella parapertussis | reverse complement strand
TTCACCACGGATATAGATATAAGATGTGTTGGAACCCAAAGCAAAAGAAGAAACGATCATTCCTTCGATCAGTAAATGCGGAATGAACTCCATCAGGTAACGGTCCTTGAAGGTTCCGGGTTCTGATTCGTCTGCATTGACCACGAGGTAACGGGGCACCCCTTCCGGTTTGGCCAGGAAACTCCATTTCATACCGGTTGGAAAACCGGCACCACCACGGCCACGGAGACCGCTTTTCTTAACTTCTTCCGTTACGGTATCAGGGGCCATTGTTTTCAAGGCCTTCTCCACGCTGCGGTAGCCACCTTCACGGCGATACACATCATAGAGCCTGATGTTTTCAACGTGAGCTTTTTCTAATAATAATTTTCTTCCCATGTATATTCCTAACCCCTAAAGGGAAATTTAATTTCTGTTATCTGATACTTTGTTGTTCTGTTCTTGTCATCCATCCCACTTAAATCCCATCATTATGAAAAAAATTCTAATCGCAAAGAAAGCTACTATCACACAAGCAATAATTATTGCTCCGACAATAATAGATGCCCCAATCGCAGCAAATTTTGTTGCAAACGAATTATCTTCTTCATGCTTTTTATTTTCATTCTGTTGCAATTTTCCACTTTATATTTTATCCTTTCACCGCCTGCCTCGCAAACAACAACCAACGTTTCCCCTTCTTCACCCATACTTCCAGCACTTTCAGGTGAAACTGGCCGTCCTTCTGGTTCAATGTGGCCTCAATATCAGCTATAAACCTGGCATGCGCCACATTACCGTTTATTGTTACCTGCAGGCTGTCTTCTTTAAAACTCCTGTAGTTCAGATATCCTGTTTGCAGGTTGTTGATCATTTCTGCTTTGGTTTCCACCCAGCCGTTGCTATGTCCATAGCTCATGGCCTTATCCGTTTGCTGGATGATCGAAACCGTATTCTTCTTTACGAGGGCCTGGTGAAATTCTTTTATTGTTGTTACCAGTTTCTCTTCTGCTGTTTGTGCAGCAACCACCAGGCTTGTAAAGAACAATACTATAGTTACTAATCCTCTCATTACTTAATTACTGCTGGCCGCATTTTTCCTGCATTCGTCCACGATCGCATCAATTTTTTCTTTGGTCAAATGCTCCCGGTAATGTTTGCCCAGCTGCATCATCGGTGCATAGCCACAGGCACCCAGGCATTCTACCGTTTTCAGTGTAAACAATCCGTCAGCCGTTGTTTCCCCGGGTTTAATGCCCAGTTTGTCATAGATATATTTCACAATATTATCACCGCCATTCAGCATACAGGGACCGGTCTGGCATACTTCAAACATATATTTACCAACCGGTTTCAGGTTGTACATGCTGTAGAAAGTCGCCACTTCATATACTTCAATGGGTTCAATACTCAGCAAAGAAGCCACATAGTCCATTGTTTCTGCACTCAGCCAGCCACCAAACTCTTCCTGGGCCAGGTGCAGCACAGGTATTACCGCACTCTTCTGTCTTCCCTTCGGGTAGCGTTCGATGATCTGTTGTACTTCTTTTAATTTATCGTCTGAAAATATCATTGTCAAATTGGTTTAGGCATCTAATTCTCCTGCTATCAGGTTCAAACTACTCATGGTCATGATCGCATCACTCAGCATGGACCCTTTGATAAGTTCTTCATACGCCTGGTAATACACAAAACAAGGCCTGCGGAAATGCAAACGATATGGTGTCCTTCCGCCATCACTGATAAAATAAAAACCTAACTCTCCATTACCGGCTTCAATAGAATTGTACACTTCTCCGGCAGGAATATTGGTTTCTCCCATAATGATCTTGAAATGGTAGATCAGCGCTTCCATTTTAGTGTATACATCAGCTTTGGGAGGCAAATAATACTCCGGCACATCCGCATGATATACATCTGCTTCAGCTCCTTTGAATTCCTGCACTTTCTGGTACGCCTGTTCAATAATACTGAGACTCTCCCACATTTCTTTTTCACGAACCAGCCAGCGGTCATAGTTATCGCCGGTGGTACCAACAGGTATATTAAATTGGAAATCTTCGTAGCTGCTGTAAGGAGAATGCACCCTTACATCATAATCAACACCGGCGGCCCGCAGGTTAGGACCCGTAAAACCATAGTTCAATGCCCGTTCAGCACTGATGGCACCGGTGCCCTGTGTTCTTTCCATAAAGATCCTGTTGCGCTGGAACAGGTTCTCAAATTCTTTCAGCACCCTTGGGTATTCTGCTAAGAATTTTTCTAATTTTTGAAAAGCGATATCATTGAAATTTCTTTCAAAGCCACCGATGCGGCCGATATTGGTTGTTAACCTGGCACCACAAACCTCTTCATAAATCTCATAGATCAGTTCACGGTACTGCATTACATATAGGAACCCGGTATAAGCACCTGCATCGACACCCACGATAGAATTACAGATCAGGTGATCTGATATCCTGGCCAGTTCCATGATGATGATGCGGAGATAGTCAACTCTTTTGGGTGTTTTAACACCCAACAATTTTTCACAGGTCAGGTGCCAGCCCATATTATTGAGTGGCGAAGAGCAATAATTCAACCGGTCGGTAAGCGTTGTGATCTGCGCCAGCGGGCGGCGTTCAGCCAGCTTTTCAAAAGCACGGTGAATATAACCGATGGTCTGCTCAGTGGAAACGATCCTCTCACCATCTAATTCAAGTATGTTCTGCATCACTCCATGCGTGGCCGGATGGGTGGGACCCAGGTTCAGCGTAGTAGTGGTTTTCTCTATACTTCCTTCCGGTAATTTGATATGATGTTCTGACATGATTCGATTTGAAAATTCTTGAATTGGACAATTTGAAAATTAATAAGTGTTGCGCATTTCCAAATTCTCTAATTACCGCATTAATTAATTGTTCCCCCTCTTCCAAACATCTCATCATCTTTATCTATCCTTGTCTGGTCTTCCAATGGAAATTCTTTGCGCAGCGGGAAATAATCCATTTCCTCCACGTTAAGAATACGTTTCAAGTTCGGGTGACCGACAAAGTTCACTCCAAAAAAATCATAAGTCTCTCTCTCCATCCAGTTGGCTGCTGAAAACAGTCCGGATGCAGTATATATATCAGGTTTATTGATATCAGTAAATACTTTGAAACGGATACGGATATTATCCACCAGGTTGTGGAGATGATAAACAACCGCCAGTTCCCTGCCGGCCTGGTCCGGGTAATGTACACCCGTGAGATCTGTCATAAAACGGAACTTCAGTTCATCATCATCATACAGGAAGTTGAGTACTTTCAGGTTCAGTTCCTTTGGTGCTTCAAAGCTGAGCATGCCATAAGGTTCTTCAAAGCCGGTCACCTGTTCACCAAATTTCTCAGTCAGCCGTTGTTTTATGATGTCGTTCGTTATTGCCATTGCTTCCTTGTCAAATTTTCAAATTGGCAGCGTTGCCTATTGTATGCCGTAACTTTCTAATAATCCTTTGTATTGTTCGCCGTTTCTTCTTCGTAAGCTTTCTTTTCCTACCAGGTCCTGTATCCGCATCACTCCATCAATGATCGCTTCTGGCCTGGGTGGGCAGCCCGGCACATATACATCCACGGGCACGACCTGGTCAATTCCCTGCAATACACTATAGGTGTCAAATATACCCCCGCTGCTGGCGCATGCACCTACTGCCATTACCCATCTTGGCTCAGCCATTTG
>CALRSN020000374.1:0-3682 GCA_943370865.1 Bordetella parapertussis | reverse complement strand
ATCCTTCAACCCCAGTGGCATGGCAATATTCTTTTTGAAATAAACAGCAAAAGGTTGCGCCGTGATTTTTTCTATGATACTCACCAGTAAAACATAATTGGTATTGCAATAATTCCAGCGGGTGCCGGTTGGGAAATCCAGGGCAGGTTTGTAAAAGGCAAAATGCTCCAGCATCTTTTCATTGGTCAGCGTATCCAGCGGGCCTTTATATTGCTGAAAAATATCGAAATACTCCGGTATGCCGGATGTATGCGTCATCAGGTTTCGTACAGTGATACTGTCATACGGTAATTCGGGAATAAATTTCTGGCAGCCATCATCAATATTTAGCAGGCCTTTTTCTGCTAATTGCAAAATAGCCAGGCAAACAAATTGTTTGGAGACAGATGCCAGGTTGAACGAGGAGTTGGTTTGCAGGGGTTGATTGGTCCGGCTGTCAGTTATACCAAATGCTTTTTTGTAGAGAACCTTCCCTTTTTCTGCATACAGTACAGCTCCGTTATACCGGTTTGTCTGCTGCAGGATCGTTAAGACGGAGTCCAGCTTTTTGATTTCGGCAGTTACCTGTGCGGATAAACAAACAGAGAGAAGCAGGTACGGGATAGCAGCCAGGATCTTTTTCATGTGAACACAAGTTTGCATTAAAGATAATGCCTAAAACAAAAGGACAGCGGCCGGGCGGATAAAACCGTAAAAAGAAAAGCTCCGCCATTAAAATTTAATGACGGAGCATGATTCTGATTGTTTATACAAACAGAGTTAGAAATTATAGTTAATGCCGAACATCAGCATATCAGTTGTCATTTTGTAAGATACTAAGCTGCCGGGTACAGCACCGTAAGGATTGGAACCACTGATCATCATCGGGCTTAATAAAGGCCCGCTGGTGGAACCGCTGCTGCTGCCATGATGATAGACTGCATTTATCGTAACCTTATTACTGAATTCATATCCAAAACCCAACTGGAACGCATTTTTAATAATGGCCGTGGCAGGAGTGGAGAAGAAAGCCAGTTCACTGCTGATCGGGTTGGAACTAAAAGTGTATCCTGCACGGAGTGGCAGTTTTTTAATGCCTTTGTATTGCAGGCCCGCAGATACTACTGAAATATTATTCCATCCGAATCCTTTTACGGAGGCATTATTGGTCCAGCCTTTTGCTTCAAAGCCCTGGGTGTTTTCGTATGTTACATAACGATAATCGAAGGCAGCATCAATAAGGCCTTTGGAGAAACCAATGCCAGCTGAAAAAATAGCCGGGTAGTTCATTTGAAATTTTACATCCGGTGCAGTACTGCCATCCAGGTATTTGTTATTGAAAATAAAATCGCTGAAATATTGTTGTGTTTTATAGGATGCTCCTAATTTGAGCCCTTCGCCTGAATTATAATAAATACCTATCTGACCGCCGGCACCAAAAGCACTGGCTTTATCACTGACAGGGTAACCTTTTTCAGAACTGGGAGATGCCAGCGGATTGGGTGCCAGCTCCAATGCTGCATAATTAAAAGTAGGAGCGATGCCAATAGAAACTTTATCACTGATCTTATACGAATAAGTAATTCCCACCTGCATCAGCTGGTAATCAGACTCAATGCGTCCGAATCCACCAGAGCTTTGCGGCATATTGATGGGATTGGAATTACCTTCAGGAAATGTAACACCAAACCCGCTGATACCAAACGCTGAAAGCCCCAGAGTATGCTTGCTGTTCTTTTTACCCCATACCATCGCTACTGCAGGCATAATGGAAATGCCCCTGTCGTCTTTGGTGACACCACTCATCGGGCCACCGGGAGTAGGAACTGTTGAGGATAATTCCGGGGAAGAGAAGAACATACCTGCATTAACTGAAAGTATTTTTTTATCAAAAACTGATATGGCAGCAGGATTCCAGTGAAGTGCTCCATTTATATCCAGTGGTTGTGCAGTGGCGGCGCCGCCCATCGACATATTAGTAGCGCCAATGCCTTGCATAATATGACCAGCCTGGGCAAATAAAAACAATGGTACAATTGCTGAAAGCAGTGTTGAAATAAACTTTTTCATAATCGGAAGTTTTGAATGATTGCTGCAGTGACTGCAGGTTAAAAAGCAAAACTATTTTGGGTAAAATCGTGCCTATGTGATGATTATCACATTCGGGGTATTATCATAGTATTCCATGATAAAAAACAGGGAACCTTTTAAGACAATTGTATCTCATTAGAAAAAGGCTGCTAACAAAAAATAGCAGCCTTTTAACCGAACATCATTTCATCGTGAATGACGATGATAAATATGTAAAACTCAATATTTATTCAAACGCAATATTTGGGTAGGACCATTCTTCATTTCAACCCGTATAATATAATTACCATGGCTGATACCCGTTAAATCATAATTAGCCTGGAATGTTTTCCAGCTCTTCAGCATCCCACCATTCATCGTGATCAATTGCACTTCTTTCACTTCGGCCGGGTGTACATTGCCAAGGAAAAACTCTTTGGCTGCGGGAACAGGGTAGATGCTGATCTTATCTGCCACCGTTGTTCCGAATACCATACGTACCGGAGAAATACTATACCTGCCATCAAAATCTGTTTGTTTGATGCGATAAAAAATCTTTCTTGTCAGCAGGTTACTGGTGTCTGTTTGCTGGTAATAATTCAGACCACTTTGGTTCACAGCAACAATATTATCCATGATCACTACCCAGTTCAGCGCATCAAAACTCCTCTCAATTGTATATTTTTTTACATTAACCTCGCTTTCAGTTGTCCAGTTAATCTTTGCCATATTGTCTTCCCTGAATACAAGAATATTGACCCATTTTAAAGGAAGTGTGGTAGCTGTAAATTGAACCTGGGTGCTGGCTGACGCTGCTGTTCCATTCACTGTAAAAGATAATGTAGTCGTGGCAGGCATAATGCTGCTGGTCAGAATGGCGGTGTATGTTCCGTTATTATTATCCGTTACGGTACCTATGGTTCCCGCGGTGGTATTGATAACCACAACTCCACCGCTGCTGGTAAGATTATTACCGGATGCATCTTTAAGCTGTATTGTAATTACGGAAACACTTGAACCATTTGCCTGTATAACTGCCTGCGAGGCACTGATCATAGAATTAACTGCACTGGCTGCCACTGGTACATATCCGCAAATGGCAATACTGGGCGTGCTGGAACAGTCATGTTTTAGTGATGTAGCGGACGCAGCTCCATTATTACCGGCAGTACCATCACCCATGCTTCCATTTGTATAGTGTCCAACATAACAAAACTGCGTAGAACCCTCTTTTGTGTAGACAAGGGTATGACCACCCATTTCTACTGAAATGGCTTTGCCTGAAAAACCCACCGGGATGCCCGGGTTAAAGGATACAGTTGTAATTGTGCCTGCTGGCAACCCGTTATCAGTTCTGCCACACATGCCCGAACTGTTATTACCCCAGGTATAAATATCACCGGTAGTAGTAATGGATGCGCAGGCAGGAAATGATGCATTGTGTTCCTGGCAGCTAAAAAAATTGACATTTGTAAGGTTATCGTTTACCGCAGCGCTTTTCTTAACATTTACCCAGCTTGTTCTTTCAGTGGTTGTAAAATCACCACATTGCCGGTGAGAATTATCACCGAGGCTGTACATATTGCCTGTATTACTTAATAGATAATATGTATTCTTAACGGTAGTGGCACCG
>CALRSN020000373.1:0-3684 GCA_943370865.1 Bordetella parapertussis | reverse complement strand
CCCGGGATTGGTATTGCCGCTTAGTAAAACACTCATCGGTCGTCCGACTATATTACTCCTGCCGATCACTACGGCATGTTTTCCTTTTGTATCAATCTTGTAATGTTCCAGTAATAACATAATGCCATGTGGCGTGGCAGGAATAAAAGTGGGCAGGCCCTGTACCATCTTGCCTACATTCACCGGGTGAAAACCATCCACGTCTTTATCCGGGTCAATGGTATCAATCACTTTTTGTTCAGTGATATGTTTAGGTAAAGGAAGTTGTACCAATATACCATCCACATCCGGATCGTTGTTCAATCCTTCGATGGTTTCCAATAATTTATTTTCGGTGATTTCTTCTTCCATCCTGATAAGGGTGGATTTGAACCCTACTTCTTCACAGGCTTTCACTTTGGCGGCCACATAGGTTTCGCTGGCGCCATTTTTACCCACCAGGATGGCTGCCAGGTGAGGTACTTTTTTGCCTTCAATGGCTAATTGGGCCACTTCAATTTTCAGTTCATCCCGGATGGCTTGTGATGCTTTTTTGCCGTCTAAAATTTGTATGGCGCAAAGGTAGCCGCATCACCCGTGCAGCCCAAATAGATCCCGTTTTTATTTTGTTACCACAAAGCTTCCCTGTATCTTAATAGTCAAATTAACTGCTGTTGCGAAACGTAGTTTTTTTACTAAACCTTATCTGCTTCACCCTGGCCGCCCAAAGTCAAACACTTCGCCGCCCGGTGGCAGCTCCTTATACCGGACTTGGCGCTTACAGTATTCAGCATACAGATGTTTTTTCTTTTACTTCCAATCCTGCATCTCTGTCACAACTTAAAAATGCAGCTGCCGGGATATATGCCGAGCGGAGATTTTTATTGACTGAACTCAGCAACTACCAGGCGGTGGCGGGAATAAAATCCACTTCCGGAAATTTTGGGTTGAATATGGCCTATTTAGGATTCAGTGATTATAATGAAACCAAACTGGGATTAGCTTATGGCAGAAAACTGGGTAATACACTGGATGTCGGCGCACAGTTCAATTATAATAGTATCCGTATTGCCGGATATGGAAATGCTTCTGCAGTAAGTTTTGAAATTGGTTCGGTTGTACATCTTACGGAAAAATTACATGCAGGAATACATATCAATAATCCTGTTGGTGGAAAATTTGGAAAAGACCAGTCTGAAAAATTGCCTTCTGTTTATACGCTGGGATTGGGTTATGAAGCATCAGATAAATTCTTTGTAAGTACAGAAGTAATAAAAGAAGAGGATCAGCCTGTCAATGTTAATGCCGGTTTTCAATACAAGATCATTCCGCAGTTACTGGCCAGGGCAGGGATATCTTCTGCCACTACATCAGGTTGGGTGGGAGTTGGACTATCCTGGAAATCATGCCGGCTTGATATAACAACCAGTTACCATCCGCAATTGGGGATTACACCCGGCTTGTTGTTGCTTATTAACTTTAAAGAGAAAGAAAAGTGAAGCAGTTACTGGTCATATGGGTGTTTATTCATTCTGCTATACCACCTGTTTACGCACAAGAAATACCTGTTAACACAGAACAACAATTAGAGAATCTCACGGATGCCGACCAGGCAGAAACAGAAGATGATTCTTATTTGCAGCAACTGGAATATTTCAGAAAGAATCCCGTCAATCTGAATTCCGCTGATGTGAATGAATTAAAGGATTTGAGAATACTGACCGATCTGCAAATTGAAAACCTGGTCAGTTATCGCCGGCTGTTTGGTGAGTTGATCAGTAGATATGAGTTGCAGGCTGTTCCAGCCTGGGATATTAATACTATCAAAAAATTATTGCCATTTATAACCGTTACGACTAATGTTACATTAACTGAACAATTAAATTCCCGGTTTAAAGATGGCGAGCACAGCTTATTATTTCGTTTATCACAAGTATTGGAAAAAGCAAAAGGGTTTAATAATACTTCAACAGGTACAAAATACCTCGGCAGCCCGCAGCGGTTATTTTTTCGCTACCGGTATACCTATAAAAATTTATTGCAGTATGGAGTAGTAGCGGATAAAGATGCGGGAGAACAATTTTTTAAAGGAGCGCAACGCAACGGGTTTGATTTTTATTCTTTTCATTTGTTTGCCAAAAAGATAGGAGTGATACAATCGTTGGCCATTGGCGATTTTGCCGTGAACATGGGGCAGGGGTTGATACAATGGCAAAGCCTTGCTTTCAAAAAAAGTGTGGAAGTAATGGGAGTGAAGCGGCAATCACCTGTATTGCGGCCGTACAATTCAGCCGGCGAATTTTATTTTCACCGGGGGGCAGGCATCACGATAAAGAAAGGAAGATTGGAGGCAACTGCGTTTACATCCATACGAAAACTCAGTGCAAATTTTGCGGCAGATACGGTGAACAATGAAGATTACGTTTCATCCTTGCTTAATTCTGGGTATCACCGCACAGCGGGTGAAAACGAAGACCGGAATAAACTGACTCAAACCTCTTTTGGTGGCAATGTATTGTATCGTGGTAATCGCTGGCATATCGGGCTGAACACGGTGTATTATCAATTTTCAAAGCCGGTACAAAAGAGAGATGAACCTTATAATTTGTATGCTGTTAATGGCAGGAGCTGGCACAACTTCAGTGTTGATTACAGCTATACCTATAAAAATCTCCATTTCTTTGGTGAGGCCGCCGTTGCTAAAAATTCAGGTAAGGCATTTGTAAATGGGTTATTAGTGAGTGTTGACCAACGGGTGGACATTTCTTTTGTGCAACGAACCATAGCCGCCTCTTACCAGGCCGTATATGGTAATGCTTTTACCGAAAATGCTTATCCCACCAATGAAACTGGTTTTTATTCCGGTATCAGCATCCGGCCGGCAAATGGATGGAAACTGGATGCCTATGCTGACATTTTTAAGTTTCCCTGGCTTAAATACCTGGTGGATGCTCCCAGCCGTGGTACTGATTTCCTGGCTCAACTGAGTTACATGCCAAGCCGGAACCTTGAAATATATACCCGGTTTCGGAATGAATCAAAACAGGCTAATCAGCCGGGTAATTCCACTATCACCAACTTCCTGGTTCATTTACCCCGGCAAAGCTGGCGGACCCAGTTTAGTTACAGGCTAAATAATTCGCTGTCACTGCGGAACCGGGTCGAAGCGTTGTGGTATGATAAGAGGGGGAATAACAGGGAAACCGGGTTTCTTATATATAGTGATATTATTTACCGGCCAGTGCTGAAACCGTTCTCAGGGATAATACGGCTGCAATATTTTGAAACAGATGACTACAATTCAAGGGTTTACGCCTACGAGAATGACCTACTGTACAGTTACTCCATTCCTGCTTTTTTTGATCAAGGGTATCGTTATTACCTGCTTATTAACTACGACCTTGGTAAAAAATTATCTTTTTGGTTTCGTTTTGCGCAAACCATTTATCCCGGAAAACAGTCGGTCGGTTCGGGTTTGGACGAGATAAACAACAACCGAAAAACTGAGGTTAAGGCACAGATTAGGTGGATATTATGATCTATACTAATGAGTGTTTAGTTTTTTTTAAACCCTATTAAGTATTTGTTAAAAAAACCATTACTTTAGCGCAGCAAAAATCATGGTTAAGGTGTCTCTATTAATACCTTAGGTTTTTGTAAGGACGGTTCTCGTTGAAAATCAATGAATTTAATTCTAAAATTAAC
>CALRSN020000372.1:0-3694 GCA_943370865.1 Bordetella parapertussis | reverse complement strand
GGTGGATTCCACTAACAGCATCAAGCCGATTTCTATAGTGGAAAAGAATTTTACCACTGTAGTGCCTGATAAAAATAAGGAGGTGGTGGTATATTGTTTTATCGGGCAAACTGCCTGTATCGACTACCTGGTTGGGCGTAGCCTGGGTTATAAGATGAAAGTATATGATGGCAGTATGCAGGAGTGGAGCAGGGATGAAAAGCTGCCAATGGAGAAAACAAAAAAGGATTAATAAAAGAAAACCCCGGATTAGCCGGGGTTTCTTATTAGAACTATTCTTTATTTCTTTCTTTTGAAAGTTCCTTCCATAAATTTAGCTTCCTTACCGTCATGACCTGTTCCATACATTGACATGGTATAACTATTATCATCATTAAACTTTAATTCCTGGCGGATGTCCGTTTCTGCTTTCATGCCCGGGTCTGATTGTTTTCCTGCCATGCTCAACGTTTTGGTAGCTTCATCATAACTGCCTTCCATGCGTACAATACCAGAACCCATATTGTCGATCCAGGAAAGAACAAATTTCTTTTTCATTTTATCAAACCCCATTATACCATGTCCCTGCATGGGTTGCCCCATCATGGTGCTTGAAAAATCCGTCATCTGGTAAAGACCATTTATCGCCATGGTTACCACATCTGTAGCCTTTGATACCGTAGGGGGCTGAGATGGGTCCATCCATTGCAAAACTGAATCGGCTACCCATGTGCCGGCATGTTTTGCCATCCATGCATGTTCTGGTCCGGGTGTGGCAAAATCCATCCAGGCTTTCATCATTTCAGCTTGTGCAGCTGAATCTGGTGGCCCCGCAGGACTTGTTGATGCAGTTTCAGTGTTTGCCGCAGGTTCAGTTTTGGCTTCATCTGCTTTTTTTTCATTGTTGCAGGCAAAAACAAGAAGTGCTGTTGCGCAGCATAATAAGGTAATTCGTTTCATATTAATTGTTTTGGGAAGGATAAGATACAAATTACCCGGAAATGGGATGTAGAATATTTGGACGAAACCGGAATTTTTGGGGACGAAAAAGATGATCAGGAAAGCTGGATGGTCTTTATCTGCATCACCGTGGCAATACTCGTTGCTCTTTCTTTGGCAAGGAATGCAGTTTCTCCTTCAAACAGTTCATCAACAGATTCCTTGAAGTAGCGGAGCCAGGTTTCAAAATGATGCTTTTGTAATGGAGACTGCCGGTGCAAAGTCATGTGGGGCTGCATGGCATTTTTATGATAGGTATCGGACTCGAATAAAACGGAATCCCAGAAATCAACCAGGACGGGTAAGTGATGAGAAAGATCAATCTTAGCCACATCCGTAAAGATGTAACTAATAGAATCGTCTGCTAACAATTTTTTATAAAATAGGGTTACTAGTATCAACAGATCTTCCCTGTTTGTAATATCTTTTTTCATTGTTTATTCATTGATGGCGGCATACAATCTTTCCGCATCAGTCTTATTAAAAAGTTGTGTTCCATCGTTCATGGTTGCTGCACTACCACAAGCCACGCCAAAACGAATTGCTTCTCTTAATGTTTTTCCTTTTTGTAAAGAATAGGTGATACCAGCCACCATACTATCTCCTGCACCAACAGTACTTTTCTTTTCAACGGGAGGTGCGTCCACAAAATATCTTTTATCCTCGCTTACCATCCAGGCGCCAAGATGTCCCATTGAAACAACAATTATTTCTGCAAAACCATCTCTTATCGCCTGTTGGGCAGCATCGGGTACTTCCTCTTTATCCAGCCATTCCACATTCAGCATCTTACATAACTCCCCGATATTGGGTTTGATCATATAAGCATGCTTTCCTTTTAATGCCTGTAAGGCAGGTCCGCTGGTATCCACAATACATTTGGCACCGACGGCTGTGGCATTTTTAACAATCAGACCATAGAAATAATCAGGCAGACCCGGAGGGAGACTTCCACTGGCTACAACATAGGTTGGCGCAAAAGAGCGGATCTGGTCAACCAGTGATTTAATGGTTTCTTCTAATACTTCCTTACCCGGAAATGTAAAGCGATATTGGTTATTGGTTGAAGTTTCCAAGACGATCCAGTTTTCCCTTGTTTCGAGCTTAGTATCTACTGCGTGGAATAATATATTTTCCTCTTTTAATAAGGAACACAGCATGTTTCCGTTATGACCGCCGGCCGGGAATAAAGCCACAGAGGGAGTTTCTAATTTTTGCAAGGCTTTGCTTACATTGATACCACCGCCCCCGGGTTCGTTGACCACTTCAGTACAACGCAATTTACTTTCGGGTTTGAATTTCTCTACTCTCGAACTTTTATCTATACAGGGGTTTAGTGTGATCGTAAGTATCATAAATTGTTTATTTCTGTTAATACGGACTGTACCCGTTTATTTATTGTTTCATGATCGGTGTAACCTTTGGCAAGCAAATAGAATTTTTGTTCAGCTACCTGCATCAGTACCTGCGGAAAGCTTGTTTCCTGGAGTTGCTTGCATAAAGCAAATTCATACAAGGCTTTTTCTCTATAGGCTTCACTGTTCATTTTGCTATAAAACTCTTCTTCAGGGATAGAATATTTTTCCAGTAAATGCCGGTATGCTTCATTGTCGGTCAGGTCACGGCCTTCGAAATGCAAGCTATATTGAAGATCAGCCGCAAATGCTACCTGTTGATCCGGTAAAAACTCTTTGAAGATACACATGGCAATAGCAGCTTTTTCTGAGTGTGGAAACCAGTCGCTTTCACCCGGATTGAAAATGTGCCAGAGATAGTCAGGCCCGAATTTGATACCTGTTATTTCTTCCACCCGTTGATAAGCCTCACTGATATAGCGGGCAGTAGCAGCAATAGGACGGGGATTTTCTGCCGGAATCATTCCTCCTGACAATACTTCAAATGATATGTTGTCTTTATATTCTTCCGCTATTTGTTTGATCACTGGGCTAAAACCATAGCACCAGCCACAATAAGCATCATAACAATAATAGATTACAGGCTGCATAAGAGTGCAAACTTAAGAAGATACCAAAAGTAAAATTTATGACTTTGGTAATAATACCGCCGGATAATGATCACCTGCCCTTCACATCATCAAACTTTTCATCATAGTCTTTGCGGATCGTACCCATCATCCGGTCCCAGAACAGGAAATATAGACCGTAGTTCCCCTTAAAATACTGGTGGTGCAGGTTGTGGTTCACAGAGGTGTTGATCCATTTTCCCAACCAGTGTTTACTGAAGCCTTTTGGATAAAGCTCCCAGCCCAGGTGCCCATACACATTATAGATGATCATAAACAAAAAGAAGAACAAGAGATGAAAGAGATGGACAGGAATAGTAAATACAAAAACAAGGAATATCCCGGCTTCCACGATTGCTTCCAGCGGATGAAAAGCATAAGCGGCAAAGGGGCTGGGGTTAACGGATTTATGATGAATAAGGTGAACCCATTTAAATACCCGGGGGTGATGCATCAACCTGTGCATCCAGTAAAAATAAGTGTCATGCAGGAAGGCCATTACCGGGAAGGCAAGAAAGAAATACAGTTTTCCATGCTGATCAATATCAGTATAGAATTTTGTGTGTTTTGATAATTCCGGGCTGCCAAGAACGATAGCCGGAATAAAGGCCATAATGAATATGGTGGCAATAGAAAACCCGATCTCTCTTATATAATCATTGAATTTTGGAAACCGCTGCTGAATTTTTTTAG
>CALRSN020000371.1:0-3707 GCA_943370865.1 Bordetella parapertussis | reverse complement strand
CCAGGCCGTACATGTTTATAAACTGGTGTCAAAAGAATCTTTGCAAAAAGCATTTACAGATTATAAATTGACGAATGGCAAGCCCACTAAGTATGGTTATGGCTGGGGCTTTAATGAGGTGCAGGGTGCTGCCACCATCGAACATAGCGGTGGTATCAACGGTTTTGTAACCGATGCACTTTATATTCCATCGCAGGACATATTTATAGCCATATTTGCTAATTGTGATTGCAGGTCGCTGGATATGGAAGCTCCGCAACTAGCTGCGCTAACAATGGGTAAACCTTATATCCAGAAAGAAATTGCAATTGATGAAGCAACTGCAAAAGAATATGTTGCTGTGTATGAGAATGAAACAGGGGAGCAGCGGTTTATTACTGCTGAAGGGAACCAGGTGACTTCACAAAGGGGTGGCGGGAATAAGTTTAAATTAAAACCGTATGAAAAGGACGGCTTCTTTTTCGAAAACTCGTTATCAACGATCCGCTTTATCCGTAATGGAGGAGGACAGGTGGAAAAGCTTGAATTTAAAAGCCGTAATGAAAAGAGTGAGTGGATGAAAACGAGCAAACCATTGCCTCAGAAACCCGGTATTGTTAAGACCGACGCAGCTTTGCTGGCTACCTATGTCGGAGAATATGAACTGGCCCCCAATTTTAGTATGACTGTTACGCTGGATGGAGATAAAATGATGGTGCAGGCCACCGGGCAATCAGCCATCCAGGTATATGCAGAATCAGCTACCAAGTTCTTCCCCAAAGAAATTGATGCAAAAATCGAATTCTTTAAAGATGCCGCTGGAAAAGTCACTCACCTGGTATTATACCAGGGCGGCAGGGAAACTAAGGGCAATAAAATAAAGTAGCCGTATTATCCTGTAAATATTTCCAGGTACGAAACCGCAGTGTAAGCTGCGGTTTTATTTTGCCGTTACATCTGCTTTTTCGTAAGGGCCTTTGAATGCAGCCGGGTTAATGGTGAAATGCCGGGTGTAAATATTGTTTTGTTCAAAGAGATTTTTTAACCAGGTGGCTGTTTGCACAAACCCTCTTGCATCTTTTGCATCATAATCATTCAGCTCTAATCCTTTTGCTTCTTTCATCATGGCCTGCGGGTCATCTAAATAATAATATAATACGGCCAGGTTAAAATAACTGGCATATTTCATCTTCCGGTCGTGTTTACTGGTGGAAGAATAGATGCGTTTGATCTTTTCAAAATAATCGATCACCGGTTTTAATTGTTCCCTCGCCCCATCAATAGAAGTGTTGGCATTCATATTGAACAATACTTCACTGATCTGCTGGAAAGCCTGGCGGTGTGCGGTATATTCAGGATGTTTCTTACTGTCAACGATCCACATAAAATCATTCGAGGTGACCGCATTGAAACCAAAATTATCCGTGATACGTTCACTCAGGTAATGCATGGCTCTTGTTACACAGCCCTGGTACAGTTCTTTGGTTACAGGTAATGAATTCAATGCAAAATATCCTTCTGCAAGAATACGGCTGGCAAACTCAGGGCTTCTGTACACTTGTTTATTCCCCCTGCCGGCCAGTTCCTGGTCCATGATATGAGCTCCTTTGTAATCGGTAATAGTAGCCAGTGCTTCGAATGAATACACTACTTCCTGCCGGTAATAGGTTTTGGTGCTAACCTGCCCGGCCCTGTTCTTGGTTGTTTCAATCCTTTCTTTCACGGAAACGGATTCAGGTACCAGGTCACCTAACTTTACTTTGATATCGAGATGGCCATCTTGTGGCAATTTTCTCCAGCCTTCCAGCAAGACCGAGTTTTCCGGCGACATTTCATTCAGGAAAGATTGCATCAGCCGGGTACCTTCCACTTCCACGTTGTAAGTGCGGTAAGTACTGTCGATGCGCATTTTGGGCAGTGAGCGGTATTGTACCGAAAAACGAAAGCGGTCCAGGTCAACTTTCTTCTGCGCATGGATACTAAAAGAGATTGCCAGCAAGGCAAAAAAGTAGAATTTTTTCACAGATTGGGATTTTAATCTTCCTATTAACGCGGGAACAGGGGATATATTTTCAGTAAAGCCGTTCTTTTTTGACCGGTCTAATTAATATAACAGTATCAGCAGGAAGGCTTTACCTTTAGCCCGTATGAATGTATATACCAGCAGATCGGTTATTATCGTTACCTGCCCCAAGAGGCTGGCTCCTTACCTGGAACAGGAGGTGAAAGAACTGGGTTTTGCCATTGATGAGACCTTTATAACAGGTGTCCGGTTATCCGGTACGGTCAATGACTGTATCAAATTGAACCTGAACCTGCGTTGCGCCAGCCAGGTACTCTACAGCCTTCAAAAATTTGAAGCGGCAGATGCCGATGCCATCTACCATAACCTGGTGGCTTATCCATGGGAAACGCTTTTGCCCGATCCCGGGTATTTTTCCATTACCAGTAATGTCAATAATCCAACGATCAATAACAGCATGTTTGCCAACCTGCGGGTGAAGGATGCGATCGTTGACAGGATGCGGGAGAAAAGAGGCACCCGGCCATCAACGGGCTCCGAACTGACAGGAGCGGTCATTCATCTATTCTGGAAAAATGAAAGTGCAGAAATATTTGTAGATACCTCCGGTGATTCATTAGGAAGGCATGGCTATCGCAAAATACCCGGGCAGGCACCGATGCTGGAAGCATTAGCTTCAGCAACCATATATGCTACCCGCTGGGATCGAAAATCACCATTTGTGAACCCGATGTGTGGTTCCGGTACACTGGCCATTGAAGCAGCGATGATCGCTACCAACCGGAGACCCGGTTTATTCAGGACCAATTATGCGTTCATGCATTTGCAGGGTTATGACGAATCGGTGTACCTGCGGGAGGATGCCCTGCTGGAAGAGCAGATCATGGATGTGCCGGGTTTGAAGATCATTGCTACGGATTACAGTGCAAGGGCGGTTGAAAATGCAAAGAAGAATGCCATCGCTGCCGGAGTGGCTGACCTGATTGATTTTGCAGTATGTGATTTTGCATTAACCGAAGTACCTGCGGGAGAAAACGGTATTTTTTATGTGAATCCTGAATATGGAGAACGCCTGGGTGATGTAAGGGAACTGGAAGCTACTTATGCCCGTATCGGTGATTTTATGAAACAAAAATGCGGCGGTTATTTCGGATATGTATTTACCGGCAACCTGGAACTGGCTAAAAAGATCGGGCTGAAAGCAAAGCGGAGAATTGAATTCTATACAAGTACGATCGACTGCCGCTTACTGGAATATGAATTATACAGCGGGAGCCGGGAACCAAAAATAAATAAAGAAGAACCATCATTGTAAACTGAAAACACAATCTTCAAATGGAAATTTCAGCATTGCAGCAAATAGTCAAAGAAAGATATTTTAAGACGGATAGCGAAAGAGGCATCTATCACACAGCATTATGGTTTCATGAAGAAGTGGGAGAACTTTCTTCGGCTATCGCAACCGGTGATCAGCAAAATGCCAAGGAAGAATTTGCAGATGTCCTGATGTGGTTGCTGACACTGGCCAACCTGATGGAAGTAAATATGGAGGAGGCGGTGGCTGACTATTTAAAGAATCCGCGGAAGCTTCCCACGAAATGAGCTCAGTAGTTATACATCCTTTTCATGGTAAGATAATACGAGGCTGCTGATCTTTACTTCCACTTTCCTGTATGTAACACCGGCTTTATCCAGCATGATCTTC
>CALRSN020000370.1:0-3708 GCA_943370865.1 Bordetella parapertussis | reverse complement strand
CATAGGGTTGAAAACTCAAACCCAGTAACATACTTTCATCGCGGTAATAAGGGCTTACAAAATCCTGCGGCTGTAATTGAAAAGCCGCCGCCAGTTGAATCGCTTCATGGCCCCTGGAAGTGGAGTGAACATATTTACATACAGAACGGTTGGCCTCATAGGTATCCGCCATTGCCTTTGCCTGGCTCATTAACCGGTAAGCTTGTAATAATATGGAAGTATCAGTCATATACAGCAGGCAATAAAAGCAACAAAAATAAGGTAAACCCCAGGGACATAAAAGAAAACCACCTGTTGAAAACAGATGGTTCTTTAGCAGAGCAGTTGGTTTTGGCCCGTCTTGCGACAAGCCGGTTGCGACACTTGTTGTTTTGGTGTTTCTCTATTTAACTTCTAATGTAAACATACTATCGTCTTCGATAAATCCTTCCAGTTCATCTCCAACAACCACTTCACCCACACCGGCCGGGGTGCCGGTAAAGATCACATCACCTATATTCACTGAAAAAAAGTTGGAGATATAAGACACGATCGCATCGAAGTTGTGGATCATATTAGCCGAATTCGCCTGCTGTACTAACTCTTTGTTCTTGTACAGGCAGAAATTGATATCCTTTTTATTCTTGATATTGCCAAAAGGTACCCACTTACCAATCACCGCCGAATTGTCCCAGGCTTTGGCTTTTTCCCAGGGCAGGCCCTTTGCTTTTAATTCATTTTGTATATCTCTTGCCGTGAAATCAATGCCAGTTGTAATAGCATCATAATATTTGGAAGCAAATTTCTCCTGTATATATTTCCCATTTTTGCTGATACGCAGTACCAGCTCACATTCATAATGCAGTTCATTGGTAAACTCCGGGTAATAAAAGGGGGTATGCGGCTGCAGCAAAGCACTTTTAGGCTTCATAAAGATCACCGGTTCATCGGGAACTTCATTACCTAACTCCTCGGCATGAGCTACATAGTTTCGGCCAACACAAAAAATCTTCATAAACAGAACGTATTTAGATTAAATACACCGGATACATATATAGTTGTTGATCCGATATATCTAGTGGCTATCAATATGATCATTGGATTTGTCCCGGAACGTTCAAAAGACCTGGTGGTACCGGGAAAATTAGTCAGGGATGCTAAAGTAAGTAATCCGACTGATTTATCATAGCGAAAAATCTTTATTATTTACCTGGTTCATGGCAGCTGTTATGCCCTGAGCAGCAAAGCTTTCAATCGTTTCTACCGCCTTTTCAATTTTAAGTTTTACCAGGGGTTCTTCTTCCTTTTTCCATTTCCCCAGTACAAAATCGGACTGCATGCCTTTGGGAAAATCATTCCCGATACCGAACCGCAGTTTGGGGTAGTCAGTTGTACCCAATAATTCCTGCAGGCTCCGGAGGCCGTTATGGCCGGCATCGCTGCCCCCGGGCCTTAGCCGGATTTTGGATAAGGGCAGGGCTATATCATCTACAATCACCAATATATTTTCCAGGGCTATTTTTTCTTTGTCCATCCAGTATTTCACCGCCTTGCCACTGAGGTTCATAAATGTAGTGGGGCAAATACAGACAAAGATCTTCCCTTTCCATTTCAGGTCGGCAACATAGGCCAGCCGGTCTGTCCGGAAGCTGCCCCCATGCTTTTGAACAAATGCATGCACCACATCAAAGCCGATATTATGCCTGGTGTGAGCATATTCATTACCCGTATTTCCCAAACCAACGATCAGAAATTTCATAACCTGTTTACTTAGATCAAATATCGGTGATGCCAATAAAAAACCCGCATCAATGATACGGGTTTAAATATCCTTGTTGAAAAGATTATTTTTTCTTGGCAGGCGCAGCGGCAGCGGCTGGCGCAGCAGCAGCGGCAGGTGCAGCACCCGCAGCAGGGGCTACAGTAGCTTCTTCCTGTTTCAATTGTCTTGTCAATACTACAGAAGCGATGGGAATACGTGGGGAGTTCAGGATTTCATAATGCTCTTCCTTCACATCTTCCACCCGGATATTACCATTCAGTTCCAGGTTGTCGATCGGCACTTCAATCTGTGCCTTCAGGTATTTTGGATACGTTTTCACTTTCAGTGATTTGATCTTGGTAACTAACTTACCTCCATCTTTCACCCCTTTTGATACACCGGTAAATTTAACCGGGATATCAGCTACTAATTTTTTATCCTCAACCAGTTCCAGCAGGTCAATGTGGGTCAGTTTGTCGTCGATTTTGTCAAACTGCAGGTCCTTCATGATCGTCCGGTAGGTTTTACCCTCTAATATCACTTCAGCAATCTGGAAACTTGGTGTGTACACTAAATTTTTGAAAGCAGCAGCAGGAGCAGCAAAACTGATCTCCTGGGCACCCCCGTAAATTACACCAGGCACCAGTTCCTGAGAGCGGAGTTGGCGGGTGGCGGTCTTCCCGAATCCGGTCCTCAGTTGTCCTTCGATTGTAATTGTTTTCATTGTTTATGTTGTTTTAAAATTTACTTGTCTCTTCGTTGTGAGTGTATGAACAGGCTGGTGATACTCTTATTCTCAAACGCATTCCTGATCGCCACTCCAAACAATTCTGCTACTGATATCACTTTGATCTTCGAGCATTTTTCCTTGTTCACCGGTATCGTATCACACACTACTAATTCTTCCAATACACTATTTTCAATATTCTCGTATGCCTTACCACTTAGCACCGGGTGTGTAATCAAAGCCCGTACGCTTCTAGCCCCTTTTTCCTTCAATAACCCTGCACTTTTTGCCAAGGTTCCACCAGTATCGCAGATATCGTCAATAATCACAATATCTTTTCCTGTCACATCCCCGATCACCACCATGCTGGCGATCTCATTGGCCCGTTTCCGGTGCTTATCACAGATCACCATTTCTGCATTGAAGTAACTGGCGATCTCCCTGATACGGTTGGTAGCTCCCACATCGGGGGCCGCAAAGGTAAGCTTTTCAAGCTTCAGATTCTCTATGTAAGGGATAAAAACTGCGTGGCTGTCGAGGTGATCCACCGGTATATCAAAATAGCCCTGGATCTGGGGAGCATGCAGGTCCATGGTGATGACCCTGTCGGCCCCTGCTGCCACTAACATATTGGCTATCAATTTACTTCCAATAGCTACCCGGGGACGGTCTTTCCGGTCCTGGCGGGCATATCCATAGTAAGGAATTACAGCGATCACTTTGTAGGCGGAGGCCCGGCGGGCTGCATCGATCATCAGGAGCAGTTCCATCAGGTTTTCGGCTGGTGAAAAAGTGCTCTGCACCAGGAAAACATAGTCTCCCCTGACACTTTCGAGGAAGATTGGGGATATCTCCCCATCGCTGAAACGCTGAATATTGACCTTTCCTAGTTTGGTCCCAAATCGCTTACAGATCTGTTCGGCCAGGCCTTGTGAGCCTGTACCTGAGAAAATTTTGGCTGATTGCATGGCTGAAAAATGTGCGGCGAAGATATTACTATCGCCTCAAAAGCGGTCAGCCTGCATAAAATATTGACAGGAAATATGACACTTACCTAAGTGCCATCGCAGAAATGCTGGCAGGCTCCACAGTTGCTGGCTTTTCTATGGCCGGCTTACTGTTTTCCTCACCCAGTTTGGCCGGACTTGCATTACAGCTGTAAAACAATGCGGAACAAATAAAGATGGAAAATAAAAGCACTACTACATACACGCCTGCAAAAAACAGAATGGGGTGCAGG
>CALRSN020000369.1:0-3712 GCA_943370865.1 Bordetella parapertussis | reverse complement strand
CGAGATCATTCATACTTGTGCAGAAGCATTAATACCGGTATGGGAGTTATGTAAAAAATATAACTGTACAAAAACACAACTGGCCTTAAGTTACCTGTTGAGTTACCGGGAAGTATCAACCATTATTCCCGGTATCCGGACTAAAGAGCATGTGACAGGAAACACTACCGGGTTATTTCAACTTGATATCGCGGATATGAAACTGATTGAAGAGTTGGGGAGTACCCGTTTTAAACCGGTGATGGAATTGATAAAAAAACAGGGATAGTTTACCGGTTAAATTTCTTCTTCATTTCGTTTAGCCCTTCACTGGCTAGTTTATTAGCCTGTCCATCTGCATTTTCAAATAAAATGATCTTGTTCCCAAACTGGCGGGACAGTGGGTTGGTAACAGAATCCATCACGATATAACTTTCAAAATGCTGGAACACTTCATCATCTTTATCCGGCATCCGGCTTCCGATGAATAATAAATGCCTGAAGCGGAGCGAATCGGGTATCCATAATAGAAAAGAACCATTATCGGAGATCACCCGGTCTTTGAAATCACTGCTGAGTCCATAAAATTTTAAGGAGCCGGCCTGTCCATAGTTCCGGCAATAAATGATTGTGCTGTCTCTTATTGCAACCGGCAGGCCTGTATTGTAGACTTTCTCCGCTTTTTCTGTTAACTCTCTCCATCCGAGCATGTCAGCAAAATCCTGTGGTAGGGGATGATTCTTTTGATCTTCCCATTTGTGTTCAATACCAATTTTTTCATAAAAAGCAGCCAGTTTTTCCGGCTTCCAAATGGGAAGCAGCATGGGCAGGATCATATACGTGAAGGCAATGATAAGAATAGTGAAAGCATACCTGGCCCAGTTTCTTTTTTGTGTCCATTGTTCCCACATGACAGCACCTGCTGCCAGTAACATAGGATAGATGCCCAGCGAGTAATAACTCTTACCCCTGCCCAGTATCAATAATAGAATGACAAGAAAATAAGTATAGGCCAGGAAACGCCATTGTTTATTTTTCAGGTACCAGGCCAGCCCGGCTACCCATACCAGCACCGTTGCAAGCAGCATCATGAACTGGTCAGTAATAAACTCTACCGGGTTCATATACTTCAGTTGTGTTTCCTGCAACTCTTCCATATGATGCAGCAATGGCCAGTTATGCCGGTATTGCCACCATACATTGGGCAGAATAATGAGCAAGCCCAACAGGGCGGCTACGTAAAATTTCTTTACGATAAATATTTTCCTGTGCTGCGATAACAGTAACGCCAGCAGAATACCAGCGATAATAAATAATACAGAGTATTTGCCCCAGAATCCCAATGCGAGGCTGATCGTGAAACAGAATAACAGGGTTTCCTCTCTTTCATTGATATAACGAATGATGAAATAAACAGCCAGTGTCCAGAAGAAGATATCCAGCATATTGGGCTGAAAAAGAAAATGCACCCGCATATAAGCACCCGTCATTATGCTGATACCTGCCAGGAACTGGGCAAATAATTTTCCGCCTAACTCTGCCGTAATAAGACAGGTAATGACCAATGTAGCTGCTCCAAAAAAGCAGGGCCAGATCTTTATCCATGCTTCATGGTCGCCAAACCACGAAGAGATGGTGCCGAGATAAGAGATCAGTGGAGGATTTTCTAAATAGCCCAAAGCCAGGTGTTGCCCCTGTTGGTAATAGAGGTATTCATCCCGCTGCAATTCATAGCCGGGTGATTGCAGAAATAAAGGCAGGACAAACTTGATAATAGCTAATAGTAATATCAGCGGCCAGTATGCTTCGGCTTTTCTCATGGTAACGTTAAGATACAACTGAAAACGAAACCCGCTGTTTTTCTCAGCTGTCGAATGCTGCAATAGCTTTACTGATCCTTGCGATGGTCTCTTCTTTTCCAATTAGGGCGGCAATATCAAAAACACCGGGCCCGAATTTTCCCCCTACCAGCATGATACGGAAAGGCAGCATCAGCTCGCCGGGTTTTAATTCGTTGACAGCTGCGATCTCTTTAAAATTATTTTCTAAAGTGATCACATTCCAGTCCGTAGCCAGTTCATAATTGCGGATCAGTTCGGCAAAGAACAATTGTTTAGCGGCATTCCATTTTGGCTTCACCGCAGCCATATCATATTGTGCTGGTGTGGCAAAGAAGAAAGCGGATTGCTCATAAAAATCAGTGAGCAGTGTACATCTTTCTTTGACCAGTTCGATTACTTTAGTCAGTAACGCATCGTCAGTGATATTAATTCCTTTTTCGGTCAACAAGGTCTTGACTTCCGGCTCCAGGCTTCCGGCTCCGGACTTCTTTATCCATTCATGGTTGAACCATTTCGCTTTTTCATAATCGAATTTCGCCCCGCCACTGTGCACTCTTTCCATGGAGAATTTAGCAACCAGCTCTTCTTTGGTAAATACTTCTTGTTCGGTGCCATCATTCCAGCCCAGTAAGGCCAGCAGGTTAATAAAAGCTTGGGGTAAGAATCCTTTCTCTTTAAATCCTTCTGTTAATTCATTGGTTTTTGGATCGGTCCAGTTCATAGCGAACACCGGGAAACCATATTTGGCGCCATCCCGTTTACTCAATTTTCCATTCGGTCCTAAAATCAACGGAAGGTGTGCCCATTGCGGCATCTGTTCAAGACCAAACAAATATTTCCATAACAACACATGTACCGGTGCCGAGGGTAACCACTCTTCCCCGCGGAAAGCATGGGTGATCTTCATCAGGTGATCATCTACCACTACTGCAAGATGATAAGTAGGCATGCCATCTGCTTTCAGTAATACTTTATCATCCACCACCGCTGTATCAAAACTTACTTCACCCCTGATCATATCAGTAAAGGTTACCGTTTCGTGTTCATCCGGCATTTTGATACGAATGACATGTCGTGTTCCTTCGGCCAGCAGTTTTTTTGATTCGTCAGCGGCCAATGTCAGTGAGTTGCGCATTTTCAGGCGAACGGAACGATCGTATTGAGGCGCAGGGTTCTGTTCTGTTTTAAAATCCAGTCTCATTTTTTCGAGCTCTTCCGGGGTATCAAATGCATAATAAGCATGACCATCTTTTACCAGTTGTTCTGCATATTGGCGATAGGTTGCTTTTCTTTCGCTCTGGCGATAAGGGCCATACTCTCCGCCATGCAGCGGACTTTCATCCGGTTCAAGCCCGGCCCATTGCAGGCAGTTAAAAATATAGTCTTCCGCCCCGGCCACATAACGGGACTGATCGGTATCTTCTATACGAAGGATGAATTCTCCCCCATGATGTTTTGCAAACAGGTAATTGTATAAAACTGTTCTTACACCACCCAGGTGAAGCCCGCCGGTGGGGCTGGGTGCAAATCGTACCCTGACTTTTTTACTCATAGGCTGCAAAGATAATAGCTCTGTGTACAAGGTTATGGTTGTTGCCTTTGTTTCTCTTTGCAGTAACTTGTGCCTGTTATGAAGTATTTGGTTAAAACACCCTGGCTCATGAAGAAGCTGTGGCCTTCTTATACATGGAGTGTTAATACAAAAGAAAAGATCATTTACCTCACATTCGATGATGGGCCACATCCTGTTGTTACTCCTTTTGTACTAGATGAGTTGAAAAAGTATAATGCAAAAGCTACTTTCTTTTGCATTGGTAAGAATGTGGTCACTTACCCCGAGATCTATAAGCGGATATTAGAAGAAGAACATGCAGTGGGAAATCATACCCAGC
>CALRSN020000368.1:0-3713 GCA_943370865.1 Bordetella parapertussis | reverse complement strand
CCTGCATTGGATGGTGGCCACGTTATGTTCACCTTATATGAAATGATTACACGTCGTAAACCCAATGAGAAATTCCTGGAGTATGCACAGATGGCAGGAATGGTCTTATTATTACTCCTGATGCTGTACGCAAATGGTAATGACTGGTTTGGCTGGGGTAAAGGATAAATTATAATTCAATACCGATCTTCTTCATTAAAATGGAGGCGTTCATGCTCTGGCAAACGCCTTCTTTTAATTTATAGTCGAAAAATAATTCATCATTGGCTACCTGCACATCAAAATGGTAGTTATGGATATTTTCAGGATATTCCTTTTCCAGTTTGGCCAGTTCCAGGTCATGCGTGGCCACCATGCCCACGGCTTTGTGATGTATGAGCTGTTTGATGAGAGCTTTAGAGCCGGCATGCCGGTCGGCAGAATTGGTGCCCCGGAGTATTTCGTCGAGTAATAAGAACACCTTTTCATTTTTATTGACGGCCTCAATCACTTCTTTGAGTTTTTTGAGTTCTGCATAAAAAGTGGAAGTGCTTTCTTCCAGGTTATCGCTGATCCGCATACTGCTCATCACTTTCATGGGGGAAAGCGTAAGCGATTTTGCACAAACAGGAGCTCCCATCATTGCCAGTACAATATTAATACCGGTGCTTCTCAGGAATGTGCTTTTGCCTGCCATATTAGAACCAGTGATCAGGCTGATCTTATTGATCCCGGTTGTGGAAAACGAATTGTTAATTCGTTTGCCCGCAGGGATCAACGGGTGCCCCATTTCTTCTGTTTTAAAAATCACTTCCTCTGCTGCCAGTTCAGCAAAACACCATTCCGGGTGATTGAATGAAATATTTCCTAAGGTTGATAGAGCTTCTAACTGTGCAAGTGAGGCAAACCAGTCACTCAATTGTTGCTGATTTTTTTTCTTCCAGTTTTCCAACGCAAATATTTGCTGCAGGTCCCAGCAAAGGAATATACTCAGCGGAATAAAGACAATTGGGTTCAAACGATAATCAAGCCGGTCAAGTATCTTTTTTAGAGCCCGGATATTTGAAGAGGCGGTTTGGCCGTTTGCAGGGCTAAATGTTTTTTTGAGATGTTGCAGCAGCGAACTTTCAAATGAATGGTTTTCGACCAGGCTGATACTTTCAGATAATGTTTCCAGTTCCGCTGTTATCTTGCCAAGCTTTGTCCAGGCGGGCATTATTTTTTTCGATATTCCTAATGAAATGGCCAGGAACATCAGCATCAGTGTATAAAATGGGCCTTCTGGTATTATATCATTAAGATGCAATACCAGGCAGGTAATACTTAATGCCGGCAACAGGAAACGTAGAATTTTCCAGTGAAGACCATTAATAAAACGATTTTCTTCCCGCAGCCAGCTGGCAATATTTTCTTCAGTCTTTAACGTAAGCTGTTTGGAAAGCCCATAAGCCTGTAGTTGCTGCCGCCATTCTTGTTGTGCTGTCAATTCTTTTACTGCTTCCTGCCGCAGGGTGATAACCGTTGCAGCAGCAGGAGTTAATAACCATGTTGCCAGTAACTTGTTGCCTTGCTCGGATGTGGTACGGTTGATATATTGATACAGCGAAGCCCTGCCGAATATATCCAGGTCGTTGGCATAAGGGTGCAATTCCGGCTGCAGGTTGCTGCCATCGGGTAACTTTGTGAACTGGTGTTCCAGGATAGAAAGCTCTTCTTTATTGATCCGAAGTAATAGTAATGTGTTATCAATAGCAGCTTTGTTTACCAGGTCTTTGGATACAAAAAAAACAAAACCCGCCAATACAATAACAAATGCAGGCAGGGCAACGAGCAAGCCTTTTGGCCATAAGAACCATGGCAATAAAAAGGCTGCAAGGAAACTAATCAGTCGCAGCCATGAAAGTGTCGCTTTCTTTTTGTTTAGTTGATCAAGGCGGTCATTTAGTTTTCTTACAGTATCACTATATACGTTCTTTGGGATCCGATCTTTCATGGGCTAAAACTAATTCATTCCCTGTTTATACATATTTGCAAAACTGGCAAGGGTAAAAGAATCTAATGCGGGGCAAAATTGCTAAATTTGCTGTCCGGCTTGCCGGAAATGGGGGTGTATGGTTTTGACAGCGTAGATCTTTGAAAGTGTAAGCATGCCGGGCGTTGCGTAATTAGCCCGTTAATCTGAATACGCAAACTATAAATGGCAATACTCAGTATGCCATGGCTGCCTAATCAGTGATTAAGTAGTCATTAGGGCCGCCGGGCAGGTTCGCTTGTTTCCAAGCCCCGCCGCCGACTTAAAACAAAACAGGATGCTGCAATCAAAGGCTGTGCTGATTGCTTAAGACCATCCAGCTAAGGAAAATATTGGTTTGTTGTTCCCCTGTATTTTCCCGACAATTAATGAACAAATAAGCATGTAGAAAGCTTTTGAAGAATATGTTTGGACACCGGTTCGAATCCGGTCACCTCCACCAATAGTGTATTTACCAGGTAAAAACACAATGTTTGTCTTCTATGTAGAAAATTATCTCACCGCAGGCAAACGTTTCCGTAGTAAGTAGGGTAGCCAACTCAGTAAGGGTATTTACTTAATTTAAGTATTAATTTTTTTTTGCTGCCTAATTCTTGGGTTCTTTTGCATAATACACTAAGGTTTTTTTAGTAATTTATACTCATTAAACCTTATTACGAACCCGAAAAACCACATATCCGTATGAGTAAGATAACCATCCTCTTAGTAGACGACCATCGCCTGATCAGGGATTCCTGGTCCTTCATTCTGAACAGCGACCCCCGTTTTGAAGTAGTTGCAGAAACAAGCAGTGGTGAAGATGCCATTGAACTGGCCAAAAGCAAAAAACCAGATATTGTTTTGATGGATGTTAATATGACACCCGTTAATGGGTTTGATGCGACAAAACAGATCAGGAAGTTTTCACCCGGTTCCAAAGTAATTGGTGTTTCTATGCATTCTATGCCGGCATATGCCAAACGAATGCTGCAATTAGGCGCCATGGGTTATGTTACCAAAAACTCACCAAAGGATGAAATGATCACAGCCATCCTCGAAGTGCATGACGGAAGAAAATACATCTGTGATGAAGTAAAAAATATCCTGGCACAGCAGGAACTGGATGAAGGTACGCCTGCATCAACCGATATGAATAACCTGTCCCGCAGAGAGCTGGATATAATTCAGTTGATAAAAGAAGGTCTCTCATCCAAAGAAATAGCACTGCAGTTGGATATCTCTCTGAAAACGGTGGAAGTACACCGTTATAATATCCTGAAAAAACTAAACCTCAGGAACACTGCCGCACTGGTCAATTTTATCAACGCCCAGGGCTTGTAATAGTGTGTTCAGGGTTATATTTACCTGTATTTTGATTGGATATATCCTGGCAAAATTCCGGCAAGCATGACTCCATTCTCCATCCGGCGGGCAATTCTTATTGGCTATTTCGTGGCATTAGCTATTATTTCTTTTTTTACTGTATATACATATATGAATATGCAGAAAGGGGAGCGCAATGCTCAGCAGGAGGAAGAAACGCTCCGGTCACTACGGGTTATTGAAAGTGTGTATGATGATGTGCAAAATATCGAAACCGGTCAAAGGGGTTATGTTATTTCAGGCGATAAAAAATTCCTGGAGCCCTATGCCATAGGATTAGAGAAACTGGTAAACGATTCCATGGCAATATTGGATTTGCAGCTCGCTGATGAGGAAAGGC
>CALRSN020000367.1:0-3728 GCA_943370865.1 Bordetella parapertussis | reverse complement strand
TCGCTCACGAACCGGTCCACAATAGCTTTAGCGCCAAAACAGGTTGATTCCACCACAGCCCTGAAAAGACGGGGTGCATCTGTGGCCAGGTTGATACCTGAAAGTACAGCTTTCAATTCCTGGTTGGCATCAGGAGTGCGACGTCCATTCATCCAATCTACAGCCAGCTCATTATTAAAATCCAGGGGAATAGTTTCAGCCGCTTTACTCAATTGTGGTAGTATAGTGTCAAGGATCTTTATTTTTTCCTTTTCATCATTGATAAACTGTAAAGGCCATGCAATAAGATTTTTAAACCAGGCATATGCATCACCAAAGGCAGACTGACCTGCTTCCAGGCCATACATACCGGGGATGACAGAACCATTTACCTGGCCACATATCCCTTTCACTAATTTACCCTTAATATCATTAACCGGAGCCACCAGTATATCACAAGTGGAAGTGCCCATTACTTTACTGAGAAAATAAGGTTCCACCTGGCCACCCACTGCCCCCATATGTGCATCGAAGGCCCCAACTGCCACTACCACATTGGTGGACAGGCCTAATTTAGTTGCCCACTCATTGCATAAGTTACCTGCCGGCTGATCAGAAGCGACAATATTATTATGCAGTCTTGTTACAAAACCATCTAATAAAGGATCCAGCGATTTAAAAAAATCATTGGGAGGGAAACCGCCAAATTCTTCGGCCCATAATCCTTTATGCCCTGCCGCACAAACACCCCGCTGCATAGCAGAGATATGTTGCCCTCCTGTTAATACAAACGGGATCCAGTCGCAATGCTCCACCCATGAATAAATCTTGCTGCGTACAGCAGCATCTTCCCGGAGCACATGAAGCAGTTTTGCCCAAAACCATTCGCTGGAGTAAATACCGCCAACGAATTGTAAATAGTTGGTTTCAAATGTAGCTGCATGATTATTGATGGCAGCTGCTTCTTTGATGGAAGTATGGTCCTTCCAGAGTACAAACATGGCATTGGGGTTCTCTGCAAATTCAGGTAACAAAGAAAGCGGCGTACCTGTTTCATCCACAGCAACCGGTGATGAACCAGTTGTGTCAACGGCAATACCTTTTACTGCAGCAGCAATGGCGGGTCCTGCTTTTTTTATACAGTCAGTAATTGTGGCTTCTAAGCCGTCCAAATAATCAAGGGGATGCTGCCGAAACTGGTTAGATAATGCATTACAATATTTGCCTTCCTTCCAGCGGGGATAATAAAATACAGAGGATGCTGCTTCAGCACCTGTAGCTGCATTCACGAGGACAGACCGAACAGAATCTGTTCCGTAATCCACTCCTATGACAAAACAAGCGTTCATAATGAGTGTCAAAATAACACTTATTTCAACTACTGAAAAAAAATTCTCCTCCCGACAGTACCGGATGCCTCCCTGGTGGCGGGTTGTTACTTATTTCCTACCTGAATATTTCCTTCGCCGGCAGAAAACTCATAAAAGCCTGTAAATTGGAGGAGTACTTCTTCTTATCCAGCTTATAATAATAGGCTCCCCGCTTGGATGTTTCCTTCTCCTTATCCTTTTGCCGGACCAATAACCCTGCTGTCAGCAATTTCCGCATGAAATTTCGCTTATCCAGCTGCTTGTCGTAAACCGCTTTGTAGAGGCTCAGCAATTGAGGCATGGTAAATTTCTCGGGTAATAACTCAAATAAGATAGGATGCAAAGCCGCTTTGTATTGTACCCGTTGCCAGGCCATGTTTACCATTTGCCGGTGATCAAAGATAAGTTTCGGTAATTTTTTGAGGGAGAACCACTCCGGCAGGTAATTTTCACTGATCTGCTTTTCATAGGTATGAATATCGATCAATGCATAGTAGGCAACAGAGATCGTCCGCCCAACAGGATCCCTGTCGGGATCACCAAAGCTGTGTAATTGCTCCATATAAACGCCACTAAGACCGGTAAGCTGTTTCAATATCCTGGTAGCGGCCTCATCCAGCGCCTCGTTGGGCTGCACAAAACCACCCATCAGGCTCCACTTTTCTTTCAACGGTTCAAAGCCCCGGTGGATCAGCAATAGCTTGATCTCCGTTCCATCAAATCCAAAGATGACACAGTCCACGGCAACCAACAAAGGTGTTTCATTATAATGATCAGGTGGCATTACTTAAAAATACAATAATAAATAAAAGCGGGAGATTACTTTCCAATACAGAACTTACTGAAGATATAATCCAGCATATCATCATTCGTCACTTCACCGGTTATTTCCCCAAGATAATGCAGGCATCGCCGGATATCAAGAGACAAAAGATCTCCCGACAATTTATTATCGAGCCCGGTACGAATATCCACCAATGATTTTTCCACTTCTTTCAGGGCATGATAATGACGGGCATTGGTGACAATGGTACTCTCGGTATTTAACCGGCCCTGAAATACCGCATCTACCATTTTTTGTTTTAATACTTCTGTATGCAGGTGTTGTTTGGCGGCAATAAAAACAACCTTATCCAGGTCGGTAAATTTTTCTTTTGCTTCTTTTTCTCCGGCGATATCAATTTTGTTAGCTACGAGTAAATAATTGAGCTGCTGCTTTTCAATTTCCGCTTTCAGTGTTTCGATTGCTTCACGGGTATCACTGGCATCAAAGAGAAAGAGTACCAGGTCAGCCTGCTTCATTTTGTCAAGGCTTCGTTCTATCCCGGCTGATTCTATTATATCACCACTATGCTCCCGAATACCCGCTGTATCAATAAGCCGGAAAAGAATACCGTCTATATTAAGCACTTCTTCAATTGTATCCCTGGTGGTACCGGGAATTTCGCTGACAATAGCCCGGTCTTCCTGTAACAAAGCATTCAGCAAGGTTGATTTACCGGCATTCGGTTTACCGATAATTGCTACGCTGACTCCGTTCTTTATCACATTACCTAACTGGAAGGAAGCCGTGAGCTTTGTTGTTGTATCACTCATCTCCGTAATCAATTCATAAAATTGCTTACGGTCGGCAAATTCCACATCTTCCTGCGAAAAATCAAGCTCCAGTTCTATTAGTGCAGAGAACCGGATCATTCTTTCTCTTAATACTTTTAATTTTTCAGAGAAACCTCCCCGCATGGTATGTAATGCTGCTTTGCGGGCAGCCGCGGTATTACTGGCAATCAGGTCAGCTACGGCTTCTGCCTGGGCAAGATCCAATTTGCCATTCAAAAAAGCTCTTTGTGTAAATTCACCCGGCTTTGCCAGCCTTGCTCCTTTTTCCAGGCAGGCTTCAATAACCTGTTGCTGCACAAAAGGAGAACCATGGCAGCTTATTTCAATCACATCTTCACCGGTATAGGATCGTGGTGATTTATAAAGGGAAACGACCACCTCATCCAAAACTTCATCTCCCTGTTTTAAAAATCCAACATGCAAAGTGTGTGAAGGTTGTTGGGTGATGTCTTTTGAAGGGAATAGTTCATTGATAATAGGAAAAGCTCTTGTGCCGCTGATGCGTATCACCCCAATAGCTCCTATTCCCGGGGCTGTGGCTAACGCCACTATTGTATCATCCCATCCTGCCAGTTGATTCATAGGTCAAAAATAGACGTGAATGATCGTCTGGTAAAAACAAAAATCCCCCCGGTTAAGCCGGGGGGATTAAATGATATGTTTTACCAGTTGATCTTACTCTGACGCTACAACGAATGTGATAGGCTGTTTACGGTAGGCTTTCACCGGGCGGCCATTCTGAATGGCAGCAACCCAGGCTGG
>CALRSN020000366.1:0-3742 GCA_943370865.1 Bordetella parapertussis | reverse complement strand
ATTTCCATCAGTGATACAACTTATCAATCAACTGATGAAACCAACCGTCACCGGTACTGCACAGATGGTAAAGGATTCGGATGCAGCAGTAGCACAGTTGCTGAAGATGAAAGAGGAGGCGATCAAGACAACAGCTTACTGGCAGATGTATGTTGGTGAAAGTGGTCGAGGCGACAGGGATAAATGGTATAAGTATCATTACGGTGATAAGAGAGAGGGATGGCTGAAAAGCATCGGAAATAATATCCGATTCGCCTTTGATAAATTCGGGTATAACCTGCGGAATGCCATTAAGCAATGGATGGCGGAAGTATTGAAAGTGCTATTTGAGGCGGCAGCACTTTGCATTAATACCATCCGTACTTTTTATATGATCGTCCTTGCGATACTTGGCCCACTGGTTTTTGGTATTGCAGTCTTTGATGGTTTCCAGCATACGCTTACTGTATGGATTGCCCGGTACCTGAATATATTCCTATGGCTACCCGTCGCAAATATATTTGGCGGCATTATGGGAAAGATCCAGGAGAATATGCTCAAAGAGGATCTGCAACAGATCGCTACCAATGGTGATACCTTCTTTTCTACTACCGATACAGCGTACCTAATATTTATGATCATTGGCATCATCGGGTATTTCACTGTACCGAGTGTAGCTAATTATATCATTCATGCAGGAGGTAATAATACACTGTTGCAAAAGGTCACCAATATGGCAAGCATGTCAACAAGAACTGCTGCTGCAGGCTCCGTTTCTATGACAAGGGATGCTCTCGGTGGTGGTCATAATAAAATGTCCAATAGTATGGCAGACAGCGGGGCAAGTGGTGGATATTTCAAAGATAAAATTGAAGGCAAAAAGAGTTAGGCTATGTTTCAGAAAATGAAAAATATTGATACGGCTTTTAAGCAGGTGCGTTTGTTTTCCCTGGCAGTGATTTCAGTTTGCCTGATACTGACTTTGTTTATTGCTTATAAAAGTTACCAGTTAGCAACGCAGTCACAACAAAAGATTTTCATTCTTGCCAATGGTAAAGCTCTCGAAGCCTATTCTGCTGACAGGAAAGATAATGTACCGGTGGAAGCCCGTGATCATGTAAAAATGTTCCATCATTATTTCTTTACAATGGACCCGGATGATAAAGTGATCAACAGCAATATCAACAAGGCATTGTATTTAGCTGATGGTACTGCCAAGCAGCAGTATGATAACTTAAAAGAGAACGGCTATTATACCAATCTCATTTCCGGCAATATCAGCCAGGAGATGCACGCTGATAGCATCATCATAAACACCAATGAGTATCCTTATTACTTCCGGTATAAGGGAGTGCAGAAAATTATACGGCCTACAACGATTGTCACCAGAAGCCTTGTTACAGAAGGTTATTTACGTAATGTATCAAGGTCGGATAATAATGCACATGGGTTTTTGATTGAGCGGTGGAAGACACTGGAAAATTCGGATATAAACATTGAAAACCGTCAGTGATGTTTTGGAAACGAAAAAAGAAGGAGACAACTGAAAACCCTTTGCAGGATAAAGTGGCAGGAAAGATTGCTGGTGGCTTTATCTGGTTGCAAACAAAATTTAGTAATTGGATGAATAAAATCTTTACCGGAATGAATAGGAAAAAATTGAAGATCATTTTGATTGCGTTTTGCCTGGTCAGCGGTGGGCTGAGTATTTATTTTTTTATAGATGCCCTTGTTTCCAGTCCGAAAGCAAAATTCAAGATTGACCAGGTGCGTATGCCGCAGCATTTTGATAAGTCCGGGGATGAAGTAATGGAAAATGCGATGCCGGATGATATCTACCAGCAGATACAGGATTACAAAAGATATATGGACAGTATCGGAGAATCGATTCGACCGGGTCTGGCTGATTCCATGAGGATACTCGAAGAAATTTATTTACAACAAAAAAAATAGAAGCGTATGAAAAATGTGAAGCAACGTAAAATGATGCTGGTATTACCGCTACTGGTAATACCATTTTTGACTATGGGTTTCTGGGCCATGGGTGGTGGAAAGGGTAAGAAAGAAACTGCCGTTAATAGCAAGGGATTGAACCTTGATTTGCCTAATGCCAATTTAAAAGATGATAAGTTAACAGATAAGCTTGGTTTTTATGACAAGGCAGACAAGGATTCCATGAAAATGGAGGAATGGATGCGCAGCGATCCTTATTTTAAAAGAGATACTGTACCAACAGAGATATATCCGGATGAATTACAGGAAATAACCACAACCACAGCGGGTAAGTATAACCAGCGGCTGAATACTTCGCCCTATGAAAAATCGGGAAATCACCCGGAAGATCAGATCATGCAAAAATTAAGGTTGCTGGAACGGGAAATGAGTAAAACTGCAACAAACACTTATGAAGATCCGGTTAAAAGAAATAATGGCAATGATCAATTTTCATCCGAAGTAGACCGGCTGGAGCAGATGTTGCAAATGCAATCTACATCTACAGAAGATCCCGAAATGAAACAACTGGAAGGAACGCTTGAAAAAATTCTCGACATCCAGCATCCGCAAAGAGTAAAGGAACGCTCCATTAAAAATAAAGATGCCGCTTATGCTGTGCGCCGTAGTTCCGGTTCGGATACTATTGTAAAAGGTTTTTATAGTTACAGTGATGAAAAAGAATTGCAGGGTGTTGAGCAAAATGCTATTGAGGCCATCATTGCGACTAATCAAACAATTGTGAATGATGCGGTAGTGAAATTCCGGTTGCTGAATGATGTTTATATCAAAGGGCAACTTATTCCAAACAATACGCTGGTTGCCGGTATTGCGACCCTGGATGGTGAACGGTTGAATGTAGAGATCAATTCCATCCGCTCTGGAAAATCTATTTACACTGTCAAGCTAGAGGTGTACGATATGGATGGGTTGCCCGGAATCTATATACCCGGTACGATCAACCGGGAGGTGGCCAAAGAATCATTGAGCAATTCGCTGTCTCTCGCTGATATGACTTCACTTGATCCCTCACTTAAAGCACAGGCCACTGCTACCGGTATCGGTGCTATCAAATCACTTGTCAGCAAAAAGGCAAAGCTGGTGCGGGTGCAAGTGAAAGCAGGTTACAAAGTATTACTCAACAATAAAAATCAAAACCAATGAAACAATTGATTATTCTTTTACTTGTAAGCAATGTTTGCTTTGCACAAACTCCTTTATCCGTTACGACTGACAAAACAACTTCTTTAATCTTTCCTTTCCCAATCAAATATGTGGACAGGGGAACAAAAGATGTCATTGTACAGCCTGTCAAGGAAGATGAACGGATATTGCTGGTGAAAGCTGCCAGTAAGCAATTTGCGGAAACCAATTTGAGTGTGATAACCGGTGACGGTAATGTATATGAATTCACTGTGAATTATGTGGCACAGCCTGCGATATTAGTAATGCATTTACCACCGAATAAAAAAGCCACTATTTCATCGTATGCTAATATGATTTTGAATAATCCGCCAAAGCGGATTTTAAAAGTGGAACATGGAAATGTTATAACTAAAGTTTCCGGCATTTATATCAAAGATGATGTGATATACTATCAACTCGAAATTCATAATCACAGTCCCCTGGATTTTGACATTGATCTGCTGAAGTTCCATATCGTTGATAAAAAGAAAAGCAAACGAACAGCTTTGCAGGAGAATGAACTGGTTCCATTGTATGTTGCCGGGAACAAATCAAAAGTGAAGGCATATAATTTTTCTGTGATAGT
>CALRSN020000365.1:0-3744 GCA_943370865.1 Bordetella parapertussis | reverse complement strand
AATGAGCTGGCACTTTTACCAGAAAAATAATGCCGGGTAAAAGCCCCGATCCCGATATTGAAATTGTTGCTTTTATCACTTTGGTAACTAGTACCCCCCTGCTCATAAGTTACTTTCTGTCCGGACGGGTTAATATTTAAAGTACCCCCGACAACAGTTTTCTCAGAAATAAACCAACCCAAGGACGGGTTTATGCTTAGGTTATAACTCTTGATTTTAGAGGTATTTGACCCTATTGTAGCCACCGTTATATCACTGTTACCGGAATTAAAAACTGCACTGGCAAGGGTTATACCCACAAGTTTATCACCTTTTTGAAACTGCGCAATCGAGACAATGGAGAGCTGAAGAAAAGTAAAAAGAGTTATAAGCCGGAGATACATGATATTAAGATTTGAGTGTCAACAAATATAGACCTTAGGGGGAAGCTGGCAAAAACACGCAACTCAGGAAATTTTTTTATAAAATTCGATAAAAGGTTGAGTTTTTTTCCTTTACCTTTAAAACGTCTTTCGTAAACGAATAGAACCGTTTACATATACACAAACGAAACTAAATAACTGCCAAATCAAACGCTATGAGAAAGTTCAGACTTCTTTCGCTTTTATTATTAGCTATCGCTTTTATTGCTGTCAACTGTACTAAAGAAGGTCCTGAAGGTCCTGCTGGTGCAACTGGTCCGCAGGGTCCCGCCGGGGGAACTGGAGGAACTGGTGCTACTGGTCCTGCTGGTCCAACTGGTCCGCAAGGCCCTACTGGTCCAACTGGTCCGCAAGGCCCCGCTGGTACAGCTAACGTAATTTATTCTGCCTGGACAGATTTCGCAGCGGCTACCTGGTCGGCGCCAACCGTATCTTTCGGTGTAACCCAAAGATCATATCCGGTAACTTATGCAGGTATTACTCAAACTATTTTAGACCGTGGTGTGGTACTGGTATATTACAGATTTGTAGGTACAGGTGCCGGTGTGGCATTTACTTCACCATTCACATTTAACTATATACTCGCCACCGGCCAGATACTGCGTCATGATCTCAGGGTGGGTGGTTTTGATATGGTATATCATAATCTTTCAGCTGTAGGTACAGATCCGGGTACAATCGGTACTGGTAATTCTTACCGGTTTGTAATCATTCCTGGTGGTGTTGCCGGAAGAAGTGCCACTGTAAACGGAACAGAATTTACGGCAGAACAGTTAAGAGCTATGAAGTATGAAGATGTTTGTAGCCTGCTGAATATTCCTCAATAAAGAAATCAAACTACTTGTTTAATAAATCCACCTCCTGCAGGTGGATTTATTTTTTTGGCAAATTCCATCTGGCTTAACTTGCGGGACTAAAATGTTGTAATGAAAAAGCCCCTGTTATCGGCAGTTCTTTTTTTTACCTGGCATTTGCTTTTTGCACAGCCTGCGATTATTTCAGGACCTATGCTGGGCCCTGTTGAACTGAAAGATGCAAAGATCTGGGTGGAGGTTTCACCACAAGTGAGATCGGTCTCTGTTCAATACAATAAAAAAGGAGAAACTAAAAGAAAGACTGTTGTCTATAAAGGACCATTAGGGAATGATTTTAATCCCGTTCAGTTTATCATCGGTGGGTTAGATTATAATTCGGTTTACCAGTATAAAATTTTGATTGATGGGAAGCCCAGTGGTAAGACAGGAGAATTTATTACCAAAGACCTCTGGCAATGGCGTAAGCCGGCTCCTGATTTTAATTTCCTGACCGGTAGTTGTGCCTATTTCAATCAGCCGGAAACAGATCGTCCCGGTAAACCTTATGGCGGTGATTCTTCCATCTTTGAAACTATGGCGAAAGAAAGATCAGCTTTCATGCTTTGGCTGGGTGATGCCTGGTACACCAGGGAAGTGGATTACTACAGCGAATGGGGATTGTGGAACAGGGCCAGCCACGACAGGGCTACCCCCGTTTTACAAAACTTTTTGAAAGCAATGCCTCAATTGGCCACCTGGGATGATCATGACTATGGTCCTAATGATATTGGTTCTAATTATATCCTGAAAGAGACCAGCAGAAAAGTATTTAATAGCTATTTCTGTAATCCATCTTCGGGTGAAAACGGGCAGGGTATTTACACCATGACAACCTGGGGCGATGCAGATATTTTCATTACCGATAACCGCTGGTGGCGAAGCGCAGACAAAACAAAAGATTCTGTGGATGGGAAACCCAATCCTGAAAAGAGAATGTTAGGAAAGCAACAAATGGCATGGCTGAAAAACTCCTTGTTATACAGCAGTGCCACCTTTAAGATCATTACAGTGGGCAGCCAGGTGCTAAATCCTGTTTCCCCGTATGACAAATGGCGGGATTTTCCGGCTGAATATGATGAGCTGATGAATTTTTTGAAAGAATATAATGTAACAGGAGTCTTATTTCTTACCGGGGACAGGCATCATAGTGAGATCGTTAAAGTGGAAAGGCCCGGAACCTATCCGTTGTATGATATTACAGTATCGCCGCTTACTTCCGGGTCCCATCAATTTGGGGATGCAGAAAAAAATAATCCCTACCGTGTATTTGGATTGGCCGGGAAGCAGAATTATGGAAAATTTTCTTTCAGCGGACCATGGGGTAATCGTAAACTGACTGTTGAGTTTTTGGGAATAAAAGGAGAGAAGCTAGGAGAGTGGTCAGTAAATGAAAAAGAGCTGAGGACTACAGATAACTAATAGGTGTTTTGTTTGCACGAATAATATTATCAATCAAGGTTAAGTTTTGATCATGACAATTTATTTTCAATATGAGAAGGGCCAGGTGATGCAGGCCTTGCGCTATCACTTTATCAGCAGGCCCGAGATCCGCATCATGCTGATCGTTGTAAATGTATTTGCCATCGGTTCTATTACATTGTATGCCTTGAAAAAGATCACTGCTATGGCTTTTTTAGTAGGCTCATCTTTATGGATCGTATTAATGATCAGTTTCTGGTTTGTGCTCCCCATGATGGTTTACCGGAGGGCCGCAACATTTAAACACAGTTTTAGTATGGAATTTGGTGAAACAACGTTCACCTTAAGTCATGAGAATGGTAACAGGTCATGGCCATGGGAGGCATTAAGCACTTTTTTGGAAAGCCCGCATTTCTTTCATTTATATTTTGATAGCCGTTCCTTTTTCCTGGTCCCTAAAAGCGGATGCACTGATAAAGAGGAAGTAAATGAACTGAGAACATTGCTGAAAGAAAAGATCAGAAAGAAGTAAAATGTATTCACGACCGGGCTCAAAGCCGTTTTTCCATCAGGTAGTGCGGAATCGTTACTTCTGTGAATTCATTACCCACTATCCTGTAACCCATTTTTTCATAAAAGCCGGTAGCATTTTTCCGGGCATGCATGCTGAGTATCTTATATCCCCTGTCGCGGGCAATGTTTTCTGCAAAGGTCATTAACGCACGGCCGATTCCTTTTCCCTGGAGGTCATTTAGTACGGCCATTTGACGAAGCCGGACTGTTGTAGGATTTTCTTCCACCAGCATGCAACAGGCCAGTATATCATCTTCCTCAAAAGCACCAATTAACATATTTTCCTTTTCTTCTTCCAGTTCTTCAGGAGTAAAGCCAAGACCCAGCGGTTTGCGCAGAACATCGTCCCGCAACTTCACCATTTGACGATATTCGTAGCTACCGTGATCAATTATTTTCAAAGCCATTTCAAAGCAGGTTGTTGATAGATTTTCAAATTACAAAGAACTTATTAGACAGCCAACGGCAGTTCGTTT
>CALRSN020000364.1:0-3746 GCA_943370865.1 Bordetella parapertussis | reverse complement strand
GGAACGCTGTTTGAAGCCTTTTTGATACGTAACCAGTTTGATGATTATATATCGGTGTGTAAAGAGTATGGTATCAGTTATATGGAAGTGAGTGACGGTTCCATCACGATTCCGCATGCTGAGAAATGCGGCTATATTGAAAAATTAACGAAACACGGAACGGTATTGAGCGAAGTAGGTAGTAAAGATGCTGCACATATCATCCCCCCTTATAAATGGATTGAACTGATGCGGGCTGAACTGGAAGCCGGCTCCACCTATGTTATTGCGGAAGCAAGAGAAGCAGGTAATGTGGGTATATATCGTGGCAGTGGTGAAGTAAGAGAAGGCCTGGTGCAGGAGATACTGACACAGATACCCGGTGAAAAGATCATCTGGGAAGCACCGCAGAAAGCACAGCAATTATATTTTATTGAATTATTAGGCTGCAATGCCAACCTCGGCAATATTGCACCCACCGAAGTGATTCCGCTGGAAGCGATGCGTATCGGTTTGCGGGGTGATACCTTCAGTTTATACCTTGATAAAAAAGAAAATGCCTGATGCGGCGCTACGGACTGATCGGTTATCCTCTGGCTCAATCTTTCTCCAAAAAATATTTTGATGAGAAGTTTGAAAAAGAAGGGTTGACAGATTGTCGTTTCGACAATTTTCCCATTACCTCCATTGATGAATTGTTACCCGAAGTGCTGACTGCATACCCGGATCTTTGCGGACTGGCTGTTACGATACCTTATAAGCAACAGGTATTGCCCTTTCTTCATTCCACGGCAAATATTCCCGAAGGCCTGACAGCCTGCAACTGCATTAAGATCATCGACGGGAAATTACACGGGTATAACACGGATTATATCGGGTTTGAAAAAAGTTTTACTCCTTTCCTGCAGCCGCATCATACAAGAGCATTGGTATTGGGTAATGGCGGCGCCACAGCAGCCGTGATCTATGTGTTGAAAAAACTGAATATCGGGTACGATATTGTCAGCCGCCGCATCCATGATCAGTCAACACTTACCTATAGCGATATTGATAAAAATATCATGGAGGAAAATACAGTGCTCATCAATACTACACCATTGGGCATGTTTCCTGTTAATGATAGTTGCCCGGCTATCCCGTATGAATTCATTACCGGCCGGCATTTTCTATATGACCTGGTATATAACCCGGCAAAAACATTATTTCTTCAACAAGGAGAGGAGCGGGGAGCTACCATTAAGAACGGTGCTGATATGCTGGTACTGCAGGCAGAAGAGAACTGGCGGATATGGAACCACTGAAATTAAGAGCTTAGTTTCTCCTTAGCGTCTTCCGGAACGGCTGCAATTTTTTTCTTCTCGTAATCATAGCAGATCATTCCTGTCTTGGCAATTGCTACAGTTGTTTTTTTACCTGGGGAATCTTTTTCCAGCAAATAGTATAATTCAAAACCCACTTTGGAGAAAGCCGCAGCAGTTACTGATGCGATCACTATATCACCATAAAATAATTCGCTTTTGAATTCAATCCCCACATCACTCATGATCATACCTACACCTGCAAACTCCATTTCTGTATAACCATAATGTGCCAGGAACTGCATTCTTGCTTCATGAATAATCGATAAGACGGCATCATTACCCACATGACGGCCGTAATTAATGTCCGTAATACGTACAGGTATAGTTGTTGAAAAACGAAATGCGTCAGGCAGGTCGATCTTTATGCGGGCCATGAATTGGTTGTTTGACTAAAATTAGGAAACAGCACTGAATGATGTTGTCAGAGATTGGACTCTTTCAGGGTTTGCAACAAACTGAGTATATCCATGAAGTTGCCGGGGGAGGGGGCAACGGGGGAGTCGGCGATCTTCTTTTTCCATTGGTTCAGCTGGTTCTTACAATCTTCATCCTGTTCTTCGCCGGACACACAGCAGATAAGTCCACTCAGTTTTTTGGATACTCTTACAATATGCCCGTCAGCGGTCATCAGTAAAGAATAGCGGCTGGCCATATCAATGGCAGCGTTGCTGGAAGCATAGGCAGGCACAGCTACATCTGTGCATTCGAGCTGTTGAAAAATGGCTTCTGGTAATAGCAGGTCTGCATCCGCATTTACAGTAGAAACTTCTTCCATGAAAAGATCCTGGTTGATCTTTCTCATCTTTTGCCTGTCCGACATATCAAGACTGGCGAATGTACCCTTACTTTCTTCTAATGCTGCAGCATCTATTGCATCCTGGGATTGAACAACTTCTTCAGTAACCGGGTCTGTTGTAATTGCCGGATCATTATTCAGCGGACTGTCTGTATTTTGCTTTCCGGGTATTTCAGTTGTACTGGCAAGGCCGTTGTTTTCTTTTTTGTTGTTCAGCAATTTCACAGCACCAAAGGCAACAAAACCAACGAATACAGCTGCTGCTGCATAACGTAGTACCGGAAATATTCTCCGTTGTTCTTTAGCAGGAATTTCTTCTCCGGTATGGAGTGATTGGCTGATCTTTTCCCAGGCTGTTGCAGGGGGAGCTACTTCCATATTAGCTAAAGTAGCCGGGTACTGGTTACTTAATTCCAGTTCTTCCAAACTTGCAGCAATAGAAGCCCAGGCCGAAGCAGGGGGATTAGCAACTGCATTCTGTAAGGTGGCCGTAAACTTATCAGACAAATGCGATTCATCCAGGGCAAGGGCTATTTTTTCCCAGGCAGATGCCGGTGGCTCTGCTGTGTAATTGTATAGTTTATGTGGGAATGAATCATTCATGACTTTACTCTTGCTTCACGTTGTTCATCTAAAAATGTTCTGACCATTTCCTGTAGTATCACTTTGGCTCTCGACAATTGTGATTTACTGGTTCCCTCGCTGATGCCAAGCATATCGCCGATCTCTTTGTGGGTATAGCCTTCCACCACGTACATATTAAAGACCGTTCGGTAGCCCGGTGATAACTCCTGTATCAATGCCAGGATATCTTTCTCCGCCAAACCATCCAGTGCAGAAAGCGATTTTCCTTCAATCGTATTCTCCTCTTTTTCCGTAACGGGTTGCAGATACCTTTTGCGGCGGAAATGTTCAATAGCGGTATTAACAAAGATCCGTCTCACCCAGCCTTCAAAAGAACCATCACCCCGGAAACTGTCCAGCTTTTTAAAGACCTTGATAAATCCTTCCTGTAGAATATCCTCAGCTTCTTCGGCATTGGAGGCATAACGGAGAGAAACAGCATACATGCGGGGGGATAAACGGCGATACATTTCCTCCTGCATTCTTCTGTCGCCTTCCTTGCATCCATTAATTAGGTCGCTTTCGGTAATATTTTGGTTGCGTTGTGGGGTCAATTTGGGTGGTTTATTTACAAGATATTCAAAAATGCTACCAACTTTTCGGTTGCCTTCTTCCGGTGGCTGAACAGGTTCTTTTCTTCGAGGGTCATTTCTGCAAAGGTTTTATCCGCACCAGCAGGAATAAACACAGGGTCATATCCAAAACCTTTGCCGCCTCTTCTTTCTTTTATAACGGTTCCTTCACAAATACCTTCAAACAGGGTTTCTTTACCATCAATTATTACGGACACGACTGTCCTGAAACGGGCACTGCGGTCTTCTTTATCGGCCAAATTAATCAAAAGCTTATCAATATTCTGGTCAAATGACCGGTCATCTCCTGCATACCGGGCACTTTTCACACCCGGTTCACCATTAAGTGCAGCTACTTCCAATCCCGTGTCTTCACTGAAACAACTGGTGCCGGTCATCCGGTAAATGGTTTGA
>CALRSN020000363.1:0-3747 GCA_943370865.1 Bordetella parapertussis | reverse complement strand
CGCAGCTGAATATCACTAACCTGGAGACAGTACGGTTCTATTCACTCTTTGCTGATGTAATGGTCTTATCAAGAGAACTAAGCCTCAGGCAGATAAAAACGATCTGCGATGGGATCAAAAAAGAGAAGATAACCGGGCCGTCCGGAAATTTAGTAGCCATCGAAGTGTTTGCCCACGGTGCCTTATGCATGGCAGTTTCAGGTAAATGTTATTTGAGTTTACATACGCACAACTCCTCAGCCAATCGGGGAGCCTGTGTGCAGAATTGCCGGAGAAAATATAAAGTGACCGACCTGGAAGAAGGACATGAGCTGGAAATTGATAATGAATATATCATGTCACCCAAGGACCTTTGTACGATCAATTTCCTGGATGAGCTTATTGAAACAGGTGTAAGTGTACTGAAGTTAGAAGGGAGAGGGAAGAGCCCGGATTATGTAAAGACAGTTACTTCCTGTTACCGGCAGGCTATTGACAGTTATTTCAACGGAACTTATACTACTGAAAAAACGGCGGCCTGGATGAAGCAGATGGAACAAGTATATAACCGTGGCTTCTGGGGAGGTTACTTTACAGGTCAGCAACTGGGAGAATGGAATGATTCACATGGTTCCAAAGCAACTACTAAAAAGATATATATCGGCAAAGGCCATCATTATTACCCGAAAATAAAAGTCGCCGAATTTAAGATCGAAGCGTACCCTTTGAATACCGGTGACAGGGTGATGATCACCGGTAAACACACCGGGGTGGTTGAAACAACTGTATCTTCATTGCATGTGAATGATGAAGGGGCAAAAGATAGGGCTGTAAAAGGAGACCTTTGTGCTTTCCCGCTTGACACACCAGTACATACTTCCGATAAACTCTATAAAATTGTCGATGTGGCAGAAGAACAAACAATATGATCACCATTACACAGCAAAGAGATAAATGTATTGGCTGCAACTATTGCGTGGAAGCAGCACCGGGCCGTTGGCGTATGTCAAAAAGAGACGGAAGAAGTGTGTTGATCGATGGAAAGAACCGCAGGGGATTCTGGGCTGTGAAAGTAGGTGATGAAGAAGCGGCAGCCAATGAAAAAGCAGCGGCACTCTGCCCGGTAAAGATCATTAAGCTAAAGGAAATCTGACAAACCTTCTCTGTTTCATAAGTGGATTGCCTGCACAAACAAGTGTTCGGAATAGCAGGAAGATCAGTAACCTGGATTACGATTATCAGCTGCCATTCTAATCTTAATCATACGATCCCATAGGAATTCAGCCAAAATTTGTACCCGGAAAGAGTTTTTAATTTTAAAAGTTAGCAGATCATGAAAAAGGAATACTGGATCAATATAAAACATGTTGACAACAGGCTGGTTGTTTACCTGAATGGCGAAACTGTTTGGGATAGTGGCATCGTACACAATGATCCCGAACTGGATGAATACATTGAGATCACCGAAATGCTGCATGAGCATGCCCATCACACAAGCGAACTTATTTTTGAAGGTTTTAATGATTCATTTACCACTGCCGAATCTGAAGGTGAAATGAATCCCTGGCATTTTCACTACCGGCTACTGACCAGGACTGTTGACGATCAAGGAAAAGCCGTGGTGGAGAAAGATATCATAGCACCTTATAATGAAAAGCATTTATCCAATCCTAATATCAGGGCGATTAATAACTGCTACCAGATCCAGAAAAGCCACGGCGAGTTCAAAGTAGTGTCGAACCTGTTATCACAGCAGTTTTATAAATAGGATACACTAAAGGTTAAGGTTATAATCCAAACCCTGCTCTTTGTATGAAGGTTCATGCAAAAGCAGGGTTTCTTTATGTAAGGCAATTTCTTATTTCGCCACAAACTCTCCCGGATATTGTTGCTGTGATTTTTTATCAGCATATACCAATACGCCATTCACCCAAACTTTTATAATACCCTCTGATAAGGCTTTTGGATCTTTTATTCCGGCATTGTCTTTTATTGTAACCGGGTCGATCAGCACCAGATCGGCGAAATAACCGGCTGCAACGATGCCCCGGTTGCGAATCCCGGTGTGTTCAGCCGCCAGTCCCGTCATTTTGTATATGGCTTCTTCCCAGCTCATGATCTTTTTCTCTTTTACATAGTGGCTCAGCACCCGTGTAAAACTTCCATAACCTCTTGGATGACCACCATTGGCTCCATCCGAACAGATATTGGTATGTGGCCATTGCAGAAAGGCAGTGATATCTTCTTCCGTCATTGATTTACCCATGATCGCTTCAACTCCGCCTGCATCCGGGTATTGTTTTTCATAGCTCTCAGCCGTTGCCACAAGATATAAAAGTGTTTGTGCTGGCGTTTCATTCCTCATTGTTGCAATGGCGGCAATGGTTTTGCCTTTATAAGTACTGTCAGGTGCAAAACGAACCAATACAGAGCCTTCGGGGTCGAATAAATGCTCAGTAGCATAAGTAGCGGCTTCGAGGCTCTTAAAATCTTTTTTAGGAAACAAAACACGGAGAGTGCTGTTCCAGAAATTATAAGGATAACAATCGGCTGTGATATCAATACCCTGTGTCCTTGCTTTTTGAAGAGCGGCGATCAATTTGGGTGCGGTTTTCCAATCGTCCTTTAAGGCGATCTTGATATGCGAGATCTGCACCGGGATCTTTGCTTCACGGCCAATAGTAATGATCTCATCAATGGCATCATTCATACTAATATCTTCACTGCGGATATGACTGATGTATTTCCCTTTTTCTTCTGCAGCAACTTTGGCCAATTCGATCACTTCATGCCGGTTGCTGTAAAAAGCTCCCTCGTATTCCAGCCCGGTCGAAAGGCCTAATGAACCTTTCTTCAAATCTTCCCGTAATAAGGTTTTGATCTTTTGCAGTTCTTCATTGGTGGCAGGCCTGCTTAGCTGTGACTCACCCATTATTTGTTCACGAATGCTGGTATGGCCGGTATAGGTGGCAACATTGATGGCAACTCCTGTTCTTTTTATTTTTGCTTTGATTGAATCCACCGGGTCGCTGCTGCCGTCTTGCCCGGCCACGATAGTGGTGATGCCCTGGTTCAATGCAGCTACTGCTTCGGGATATTTAGTTAAGGAACCGCCCAGGTGACTATGACTGTCGATAAAACCCGGTGCTAGTATCTTTCCTTCTCCATCAATCACTTCGTCCCCGGCAAAGGGCTGAAGATTTCCAACAGCGATGATCCTTTTCCCTTCGATCCGCACAGCAGCGTTCCGGGAAGCAGTGCCGGTTCCGTCGATGAGTTGTAAATTTTTTATCAGCATTGTTGGGGGCACTTCCAGCGGTTTACCCTGTATAAAATTCCTGGCAATCCTGTTTCCAAATCCGTTGCCACCACTGCTGAGGGAAATGATCGTCCTGTTATTCTTTGTATCCCGGTAAATAATATTTACAAAACCGACCCATCCACCGGTATGTGAATATTCTTTTTCCCTGTCTTTTTCAATACCCCAGCCGAAACCATAGGGGAAAGTAGTACCATCTTTTAATTTTACGGGCTGAAACGCCTGCTCCAGGGTGGATATCTTTACCAGTTTTTCAGTATAAAGACTTTGTTCCCATTTCAGCAGATCTTCTACAGATGAGTAAATATTACCATCACCCACCACGCCGTCAAAAGTAGTCAGGTCATCCAGCTTTTTTTGTTCGCCTGTTTCAGCAAAACCATAAACATGATTTGCAGGTACCGCCGGCATCTTCACATGGTAAACATAAGTATCCTTCAACCCCAGTG
>CALRSN020000362.1:0-3754 GCA_943370865.1 Bordetella parapertussis | reverse complement strand
AAACAGCTTCTTTTTTTTTCACCGGCACGTCGGCCCACCAATACCAGGGTGATACACCCATTTGTTTCGATAATTCAAAAACACCATAAGCAGTTCCTCTTCTGTCGCTGCCGGCAATAACAATGGCATTTGAAATCCCTTTAAAAGGGTTGCTGATCGTTTGTATCGTATAAGCCTCCCATTTATTTTTTATAAACGAAGATTTAAGTTTATTACTCCTGACGAGTGATTGGATGAGTGCCGATTTTTCCAACGAGCCAATAATGATAACGGTAGTTGCATTTGAGGGTATCGTTGCTGATAAGGCAGGAGATTTCCCGGTTACGGCTTCAATATCTTTTTGTAAAAAGGCTGCTGCTAATTGAACAAGGTCATGATCTTCAGGAGTTACACATATGATTGTGTTGCCAAGCAAAAAAGAATTCCCCGATGCCTTTGTTTCAACAATCGATTGGCTGTTTGAAATAACAAACTGGAACAGGCAAGAGAGGATCGTTAGTGATTTTTTCATGCTAGTCTTTTAAAAGCCAATACTGTTTCCTCCATCCACGGGTAGTATAACACCGGTTATATATTTGGCAGCATCGCTGGCCAGGAAATAAGCAGCATCACCGATGTCGCCGGGCTGACCCATGATACCCATTGGTGTACGGCTGAATACTTTTGCTTTTCTTTCCGGGTCACTGTCAAGTGCTTTGGCGGTCATTTCTGAATAAATGAATCCCGGCGCAATGGCATTTACACGAATACCTTTGGGAGATAATTCAACAGCCATAGCTCTCGTTAGTCCGTCAATCGCTGTTTTGCTTGCACTGTAAGCAATTACTTTTGGTAGCCCATATTGTGCTGCCATGGAGCTTATGTTGATAATACAGCCTGTATTTCTTGTCAGCATATGTTTCGCCACTTCGCGGCTCATAGAAAATACGGCACTGAGATTAGTGGTGATAATCCTGTTAAACTCTTCATCGGTTACTTCTGTGAATTCTTTCTTCTGGTTGATGCCTGCATTATTCACCAGTATATCTATTTGACCGAATTGCTCAATGACTTTATGAACAAATTGAGGAATGGAGGCAAGATCACTTACATCACAGGTTTGTACATGACAGAGATCACCCATATTTTTTTTGGCCTTGTCCAGCTTCTCTTTGTCCCTCCCTGCAATAACGGTGATAATACCATTTTGGATAAATCGTTCTGCAATGGCGTATCCAAGTCCTGAACCACCACCTGTTACAACTGCTACTTTTTTCATGTTAATATATTTATCTGCAAAGCGTATAATTAATTACCGGGTGCATAGGGGAAACGTAGTTTCTTATAATACTCCAGCGGTTTGTCCGGTTGCTCATAAACTACGGGTATCGGTTTTTTGCTAAAGGTCTGGAAATACAGCAAGCAGGCATTCCGCCACCACACTGCTTCCTCATATTGTACAGCCAGTAACTGCCTGACCTGCTCAAACCTGTCTTTATCGACAAATGATTGTAACCCTTTCCAGGTTTGCTGCATTTGTTTTACTTTTTCCGCACCTGTATAATATTGATAGCAAAGTTCCTCCCACAGTGTTCTGCCGCTTTTCATTGTAAAATTCCAGGGCACATGATGAAACCATAACAGGTTTTTTTCTTCACAGGTATTGATATCTTCCCAAAGTTTTCTTGCTTCCGGGAAATATTGTGCAATAGCGTTACTTCCGGTGCTGGTTCTGTTAAAACCAATTCCTGTGCTATCTGCCTTATGATAATAAACAGGATTCCACTCGGGGCGATTAAGGTTATTAACCCATGGAGCCGGGCCATAATGATGACCGGTGCCCATGATATGATGCAAGCCGATCGGGTTTGAGTATTGGACCATGATATCCCGGCTTTGCAGCATTAATTGTGCTGCTACAGTAAGAAAAGATGCTTTATTACTATAGGTCATCCGCAACCATTCTTCCGCAATTTGTTCGCTGGAGAGGTTATAATCCCAGCCTAATCTTCCTATTGTATACCAATTGGCCTGAGCAAAAGGATGACCGCACCAGTTGATATCATTACCAATATTAGCCACACCTGCCATACCATTTAATAAATGATGATCCAGGCTGCCATCAATTACTTTCGCCACTGTGCTTCCTTTGCCTTTATAATAGGTATCACTTTGTAATACTTCTTTAAACAGTGGTGCCAGGTAAACTAAGTTAGTTCCCTGCCCTAAGTATTCCTGTGTTACCTGGAATTCCATCATTAAAGGAGTTTTGGGCATAGCACCAAACAAGGGATGAAAGGGCTCACGGGGCATAAAATCTATAGCACCATTTTTCACCTGTACCATAACATTGCTGCGAAATTTTCCATCTAAGGGAACAAATTCATTATAGGCCTGTTTATGCCTGTCATCCGGTACTTCAGCACTATAAACAAAAGCTCTCCACATTACGATCCCGTTATAGGGAGCAACTGCATCGGCCAGCATATTGGCGCCATCAGCATGTGTCCGTTTATAATCCTGAGGTCCCGGCTGACCTTCGCTGTTGGCTTTTACCAGGAAACCGCCAAAATCTGGTATGAGTTGGTAAATCTCTTTCACTTTAGTGTTCCACCATTGCTGTACTGCCGGGTCAAGCGGGTCGGCTGTTTTTAAACCACCGGTTTCGACTGGTGCACTAAACCTGGCTGTCAGGTAAACTTTTATACCGTAAGTACGGAATACATTAGCCAATGCCGCCACCTTTTTTAAATAGTCTGCTGATAAAATAACAGCATTGGCATTTACATTGGTTAACACAGTTCCATTAATACCAATAGAAGCGTTGGCCCTGGCATAATCAATGTATCTTTTATCGATATAGCCGGGAAGGGTATGCCAGTTCCAGATAGAAAATCCTGCGTAGCCTCTTTCTACAGTGCGGGTCAGGTTATCCCAATGGTTGAGTAATCTTAATTTAAGTCGTGGAGAGGAGACAATATGTAGAGAATTGATGGGTTGTTCTGTTTGTAATAATCGCAAAAAATGAAATACTCCGTATAGTACAGCGACATCTGAATTCCCCGTGATCAATAGGCTGTTTTTACCATTGATCATTTGAGAACTGATAAGAAAACCTTCTGTCCCGGCTTTGTCAAGATCTTTTTGAATCAATGATCTTAAACTTCCCGGCAACGAGGAAGAGTTACTGAGGAGGATCGTTCCGTTTTTATTTGTAATAGTGGTAACAGGGATGCTATAACCAGTTAATCCTTTCAAGGCAAGTAATAATTCTTCTTTTGCAGCCTGTAGTGTTGCTGTATTCCCATTTACCTGTATTGCTGTCACCAGCTGCCGGTAAGAAGCTAACCGGGTTTTGTTTTCCACGGGCTTGTACCTGAGCCAAAGGTCATACCCGTCTTCTGCCCAAAGTGTTGAAGCAGCTAATACAACCAGGAGTGTGAATGCGATTTTTTTCATACTGGCCCAGGTCTCTTTTAAACGATTTTATTTTTTCAGGGAGGATTTCCGGATGATCAGCTCTGAACGCACTACGATCGTATTGGTATGATTGATATTGGAAATCCCTTTCAAATGGTTAATCAGGTTACGGGCTGCGATCTCTCCCATATCAATACCGGGATAATGAATAGTGGTCAACTGCGGTTCAATGATCTTACTGATCGCATCATTATTAAAACCAACCACCGCAATATCTTCAGGGATACGGACACCGTGTTCCTTTAAGGTCTGCATACATACAGCAGCGGAGAAATCATTGGTGATAAAGGCACCA
>CALRSN020000361.1:0-3759 GCA_943370865.1 Bordetella parapertussis | reverse complement strand
AGGTTTGATCTCAAACGAATTCAGGAAGCTCTGCATCTTGGGTATCTCCTGCATGCCATGCGCCACCAGTGTATAATAATGCGGTCCACGGATCAGGAAACGGGTCATAAAAATTCCACCACTTTTGTCCTTGTACTTGCAATCCAGCGAAGGATAGCCTTTATAAGTACCTTGTTTACGGCTGATATTCTTATCGATGAATTCTGATGCAGCAAATGTTTCATCCAACAGGCCCAGGTCAAATGTATCTTCTCCCACAAACTGGTAGTTATGAATATCCGTTCGAATAACCCGGTAGTGCGTATTTGTCGTACTGTCTGCTGCATCATATATCCAGCTTCCGTCGTTGCCTATATAAGGATCATGGGGAAGATCAATACTGAAACCGCCATAAGCTGGTGAATATTTTCTCCAGCCTTTCACAGCGAGGTCCGTATTCTTTTCTTTCAGCTGGATACTGTTAAAGAATTTATTCGCCTCTGTCCCCAGTTTTACATAATCCCCGTTGCCACTCATCTTGAAAAACAATATCTCAAACGGGGTGATGATGATATTGTACCGCTGCATATCACCCCTTCTTGTTTTGTTGGTAATATCAAAACCGGTGTACCCATTGCGGATGATCTTTGTTTTAGTAACGATCTTGCCAGGGATATTTTCATATAACAAGCTGTCGATCTTTTTATACACGTCTGTTGTACTGTGTCCCCACATGGAGGCATTGGTCATAATACGGGTTACCATGTAATAACTTCCGTTAGCCATATCGGCATATTGCTGCTGGTCAAGTGAAGCATCTTCGCCAAATTTGTAAAACTTACCGGGTATATCCACTTTATAAAAACCGTCAGCCGCAGTTTGTGTACTAAAAGTAACCGGCACCCTGATCTTCTCAACCTGGTCTTTATGTTTACTGTCCCTTTCGCCCATCAGCACCGGTCGCAGTTTATATCCTTTGGCCCGAAGCATTTCGATCACCCCTCTTTGCCCAGGCAGGTGTGCCGCACCAACACCCACAAACAACGTGGATTTACTTTTCAAAATGGAATCAATTGAATTGGCCTGTATCTCATTTCGTTTGTATAAGAATTTCTCATCAAAAGCATCCGACATGCTGTTGAGCTTGTTAATGGAATCCAACCGGTCCAGGTTTCCTGTACGGTAAGCTTCCTGTAATTTATCCATCCCGTACTCTTCATCTATATCATAACTCCTTTCTTTGATGTTCTTGTCTTTTGCTGCATCCTTATACGCTTCCTGCATCAGTTTCATACTCTCTCCATAGTTTTCCACGCCGGCAACTTTCTTACCCCATTTTTTCCCGCACTGGTAGATATACATATCGAGATAAGTATCTTCCTCAAAGTCGGCAGATTCATTTCCATAGGAACGATACAAGAGGTTATTGATAGTAGATGGATTGCTGTAGAGGGAACTCTCAATCTTTTTATCGTACTTATAAAACTTCAGCGTGGATATTTTTAAATAATCAGAGGGGCTGGAAAAATAGCCGCCAAAACCGGCCATGCTGTAATCCAACCCGCCCAATTCATACTTGCTCATATCTTCCTGCCAGCTTTCCGGGTTGGTCTCCAACGCCACCACATCTGCATTACGGATACCGATGTAAAAAGAATCCGCCAGGTGAAAAGCGATCTTGCTGCTGACATGCATGGTGCCGAACAGGTAAGAAGGTTTTTTCAGACCATTCCCACTGATCTCCCACAATAGGCTGGGGTATTTTTTGGGTTTGGGTTTGGACTGGGCTTGTACTAAGAAGGGGGTCAGGATAAGGAGTGCAACGAGGAGTTTCTTCATAAAGTGGAGGGTTCAGTTTTTAGACAGTCAACAAATTTAAGATGCAGGGGGTCAACTAAAAGCATAAAATTCGCCTTCTTAAGGCTTTACCCCATCCGAGCAAAGCGGTATTTGTCTGAAATAACTCTATTCGGGGTAGAAAGAATGTGCAAAATAAAACGGGATTTTGGGCCCGGATGACGTAACTTCGCCGCCTTAAAAAGTCATCGTATTGACCAAACCCGGCGCCGTAAGGCCGGATTTGATCCGCACTGGCAGGCATAGGGTTCACCCCCGAAAGCTTCTCTCCGCCCGGTTTGCGTCATGAGATCAGGAAAAAATTATTATACTCATGAAGCTTTCACAATTCCGTTTCGACCTTCCGTTAAACCTTATTGCCCAGAACCCTGCGAAAAGAAGAGAAGATGCCCGCATGATGGTGGTACACCGTCACACCGGCCAGATCGAGAACAAGCACTTCCGCGACATCCTGGACTATTTTGACGACAAAGACGCTTTTGTGGTGAACAACACGAAAGTATTCCCGGCCCGTATGTATGGCCGCAAGGAAAAAACAGGTGCCAAGATCGAAGTGTTCCTGCTCCGTGAATTAAATAAACCCAACCGTCTCTGGGATGTGATCGTTGATCCCGCAAGAAAGATCAGGGTGGGTAACAAACTCTATTTCGGCGACCAGGAAGACCTGGTGGCAGAAGTAATTGACAACACCACCAGCCGTGGCCGTACCATCCGTTTTCTCTGGGAAGGCAGTGAAGAAGAATTCCGTGCCCAGTTAGAGAAACTCGGTGAAACACCGTTGCCTAAATACATTAAAAGAAAGCCTGACGAAGAAGATAAAGAACGTTACCAGACCGTTTATGCCAAGCATGAAGGGGCAGTGGCTGCGCCAACTGCAGGTTTGCATTTTAGCCGGGAACTGATCAAACGCCTGGAGATAAAAGGTATCCGATTTGCCGAAGTTACTTTGCATACTGGTCTCGGCACTTTCCGCCCGATTGAAGTGGAAGATCTCAGTAAACATAAAATGGATGCCGAGTATTATAATATTGATGATACTGCCTGCAAGATCGTGAACAGGGCCAAAGAATATGGTCACCGTATTTGCTCTGTTGGTACTACTACGATGAGGGCTTTGGAATCTTCTTTCACTGCTCAGAAGTTATTGAAACCTTCCGAAGGCTGGACCAATATGTTCATCCACCCACCCTATGATTTCAATATCGCTGATTCATTGGTAACGAATTTCCATTTACCAAAGACCAGCCTGCTGATCATGACCTGCGCCTTTGCCGGTTATGAGCTGACAATGGAAGCCTATAAAAAAGCGATCAAAGATAAATACCGGTTCTTCAGTTATGGCGATGCCCTGCTGATCATATAACCGGGTAACGATATTGATTAGTATACAGACGGCCTCACGAAAGTGGGGCTGTTTTTTTGTACTTTAGTTTCTACTCTTATTTTATGTATTCATTCAGAAGCAATAAACCCCATTCAAAAAAGCGATTTCTGGTTTATTACTCTATTCAGTTCCTCCTCGCTATTGTCTTGCTTATAGTTGGCTTTGGTTTTAAAATATTTAAACAGGAAAAACTTCCATTCTACACCATCTTAGCTGCTGTGACTTTCATTGTTAGCTTTCTTCGTGATAGTACTACAACTGCTTTCAATGAAGTGATTATAGACGAACAGAAACAGCTTATTTCATTTTATTGCTACAGGTTTTGGAAAGGTGAATTTTCTCTTACAAGCAGGTTCGATGAAACCAAAATTGACATAGACCCCAGCTATTCTACAGGGCTGTTCTCGCAAGGCAAGCCAGCCATTTTCTTTTTCAAGAATAAACCGGGCCTTTTTTATGTGTCGGAAAAAAAAGATGGTTTCTCAAAAAAAACTATCGCAGAATTATCTGATCTGCTCAAAAAAATCACAAGCCCGGCA
>CALRSN020000360.1:0-3760 GCA_943370865.1 Bordetella parapertussis | reverse complement strand
CATTTCATTCCTGAAAACAACGGTATTGTCGAATACATCCACCAGCACCGGCTTGGTCTTATCAATATCACCCGCCAGTATTCGCTTACTTAACTGGTTCACAATTTCCTTTTGTATCAATCTTTTTAATGGTCTTGCACCAAACTGCGGGTCAAAGCCCTGGTCGGCGAGGAACTCCAGTGCATAATCGCTGAATTGTAATTGGATGCCACTTTCGGCCACTAATTTCTTCAAGCCATTCAGCTGGATCTTTACAATACCCATGATTTCCTTCTTCAACAAAGGCTGGAACATGATGATCTCATCCACCCGGTTCAGGAACTCGGGCCGTATGGTTTGCCGCAGCAAATTCATCACTTCCACTTTGGCTTTGCCTGCTGCTTCTTCAATATCTTTTTCTTTTACATTTTCAAAAGCATCCATGATCAAATGGCTGCCGATATTGCTGGTCATGATGATGATGGTGTTCTTGAAATTCACCACCCGGCCTTTGTTATCCGTCAGGCGGCCATCATCCAGCACCTGCAGCAATACATTCCATACATCAGGATTGGCTTTTTCAATTTCATCCAGCAACACCACGCTATAGGGTTTGCGGCGCACGGCTTCGGTCAATTGCCCGCCTTCATCATAGCCCACATAGCCCGGAGGTGCACCCACCAGTCTTGATACTGTATGTTTTTCCTGGTACTCACTCATATCGATCCTCGTCATCATACTTTCATCATCAAACAAATATTCGGCAAGGGCTTTGGCCAGTTCAGTTTTACCCACACCGGTGGTGCCGAGGAAAATAAAAGAACCAATCGGTTTCTTCGGGTCTTGTAAACCGGCCCGGCTCCTGCGTATCGCATCGGCCACGGCAGTGATGGCTTCTTCCTGTCCCACCACCCGTTCATGCAAATGCTCTTCCAGGTGCAACAGTTTTTCTTTATCACTCTGCAGCATCTTCATCACGGGTATACCGGTGGCCTTCGCCACACTTTCGGCTATATCTTCAGCGTCCACTTCTTCTTTCAGTAACCGCTTCTCAGTGGAGTTTAGCAGTTCATTCGTTAACTGGTTGATCAATGTTTCCTGTTCTTTGATCTTTCCGTAACGGATCTCGGCCACTTTACCATAATCACCTTCCCGTTCTGCTCTTTCAGCCAGTTGTTTTAAATTTTCAATCTCTGCTTTTCCATTCTGAATTTTCTCCACCACTTCTTTCTCTTCTTTCCATTTTGCTTTCAGTGTATCCCTTGTCACCGCCAGGTTAGCGATCTCAGTATTCAGTTCTTTTAATTTTACTTCATCATTCTCCCGTTTGATCGCTTCCCGTTCGATCTCTAACTGACGGATCTGTCTTTCGAGTGTATCCAGTTCTTCCGGCATGGAATTCATTTCCAGCCGCAGCTTGGCGGCACTCTCATCAATCAGGTCAATTGCTTTATCCGGTAAGAAACGGTCCGTTACATAGCGGCTGGATAATTCCACCGCTGCAATGATCGCTTCGTCTTTGATGCGGACATGGTGGTGCGTTTCATAGCGGTCTTTTAATCCCCGTAAAATTGAGATCGCATCTTCAATACTCGGTTCATCGATCATCACTTTCTGGAAACGGCGTTCAAGTGCCTTATCTTTTTCAAAAAATTTCTGGTACTCACTGAGTGTAGTGGCACCTACGGCACGGAGTTCACCTCTTGCGAGGGCTGGCTTTAAAATATTAGCGGCATCCATCGCCCCTTCTCCACCACCGGCACCCACGAGGGTATGTATCTCATCAATGAATAAAATAATTTCTCCGTCACTGCCGGCCACTTCTTTCACCACGCCTTTCAAACGTTCTTCAAATTCGCCTTTGTATTTGGCACCGGCGATCAGTTGCCCCATATCCAGCGCATAAATGATCTTTGATTTCAAATTCTCCGGCACATCACCATTCACGATACGGTGTGCAATACCTTCGGCAATGGCAGTTTTACCAACACCGGGTTCACCTACCAATATCGGGTTGTTCTTTGTTCTCCTGGAAAGAATATGCAGGGTTCTTCTTATTTCTTCATCACGGCCGATCACAGGATCGAGTTTACCCTGTCTTGCCAGCTCATTTAAGTTCTTGGCATATTTATTCAAGGCATTGAATTCCTGTGATTGTGTTTGCGAAGTAACGGTCTCTCCTTTTCTTAATTCTTTGATCGCAGCTAACAATCCTTTCTCAGTCAGGCCGGCATTCTTTAATAGTTTAGCAGTGGCATCATTGCCCTGTACAATGGCTAACAGCAAATGCTCGGGTGTGATAAACTCATCATTGAATTGTTTTAACGCTGCACCTGCCCGCAGCACCACGCTGTTGGCATCCCGGCTGATGGACTGGCCGCCTTCACCGGACGTAGTGGGCAGTTTACTGATCAGTTCATCCAGTTTGGTATCCACCAGGTTCACGGTCACGTTGTTCTTCTTCAGCAAATAATCCACCGGCGAATCCTGTTGTTCAAGCAACGCTTTCAGGATATGTTCGGTCTCAATATTCGGATGCTGTGCATTAAAAGCTAATTGCTGGGCCTGCTGAAAAGCTTCAGCTGCTTTTATGGTAAAATTTCCTAAGTTCATAATGATTAATTTTAAGGCCAACAGACCACAGACGATAGTCCACGGCAATACAAGTGAACTACTGTGGTCGGTGGACTGTTGACAATGGACTGTAGTCAAATACTTATCCAACCCTCTAAATCCCGAAACAATGTCACATAAAGTTAGTTCTATCTGCCTGAAAGTCTTGTCCGTAGCCCTTTTCCTGTTATTGTTGCAGCCTGCAAAGGCACAATACGACTGGACAGAGCTGTCGCAGGAACTGGAAGCCAAACAAAAACTGCTGGGTGATAATGTAGTCGCCATGATCTGGAAAGGCGACTCGCTGGTCTATAAAAAAGAAATGGGCGGCTTTAACAGCAAAACCCAGGCTCCCATAGCCAGTTGCAGTAAATGGCTGACCGCTGCCCTGGTGATGCAATTTGTGGATGAAGGAAAATTATCACTGGATGACCCGGTGATCAAATACATCCCGGAGTTTGAAAAGTATTTTAAGAAATATATTACCATCCGTCATTGCCTCAGCCATATGACGGGCATCAGTGATGAAGGCAATTTTTTCAAGCGGATGTTCCAGCGTAAAAAATTCTCTTCGTTAGAAGAAGAAGTGAACAGTTTTGCCGCCCGTGATATCCGGGCCAATGCGGGTACCGATTTCTGGTATGGCAATATTGGTTTGAATATAGCCGGCCGGGTGCTGGAAGTGATCAGCAAGAAAAAATTTGAGATACTGATCAAAACAAAACTACTGAACCCACTGGGCATGCGGAAGACATCTTTCTCCACGCTGGATGGCAGTATTGTAAATCCTTCGGGTGGTGCTGTTTCCACAGCTGAAGATTATATGAAATTTTTGGTCATGCTCCTGAACAAAGGCAAATACAATGGCGTTCAAATATTGAGTGAGGAATCTGTGGAGCAAATGATGCAGACACAAACCAAGCCCGAACTGATCAAATATGCACCCAAAGCAGCAGAAGGTTATGGCTATGCACTGGGCAGCTGGGTGGCGGAAAAAGATGCCAATGGAAAAACAACCGTAGCTGCCAGTCCCGGCCTGTTTGGCACCTGGCCCATGATAGATTATTGCCGGGGTTATGCCTACCTGGTATTCGTGAAAAACCTGCTGGGCGAAGAAAGGGCCAATGCACATGAGCAGCTAAAACAAACGGTTGACGAACAAATTCCG
>CALRSN020000359.1:0-3770 GCA_943370865.1 Bordetella parapertussis | reverse complement strand
AATCCGAAAAAGTGCAGGGTAAAAAACTAACTAATATCGTCTTCATGGGCATGGGTGAGCCCCTGCTGAATTATAAGAATGTAGTAAAAGCGATTGAACGCATCACAGCGGCGGATGGTTTAGCGATGAGCCCGAAACGAATCACGGTTTCAACCGCCGGTGTGGCAAAAGGTATCCGGCAGTTAGCGGATGACAAAGTAAAATTCAAACTGGCTTTGTCCCTGCATGCCGCTACGGATGCCAAGCGGCACGAGATCATGCCGATTAATGATACAAACAATATCAAGACGCTGATCGATGCATTGAACTATTTCTATAAGCAAACCAAGAACGAGATCACTTTTGAATATATTCTGTTCAAGAATTTCAACGACACGATTAAAGATGCAGATGATTTGATCAAAATTTACCGGCAGGTACCGGCCGATCTTATTAATATTATTGAGTATAACCCCATTGATTTTGCCAAATTTGAAAAGCCCGATGAAGAAAGGGTGGAAGAATTTATGGCCTACCTGGGCAAGAACAGGGTAAATGCCCGTCTCCGACGCAGCCGCGGTAAAGATATTGATGCCGCCTGTGGACAATTAGCCAATAAAGAGGCCCTTTAAGTACCCGCTTGTCCTTAATACGAAATATTTCTTAGTTTTGGTTAAACCCCGGTAATCCGACACGGTCTGTTAATCGTCCACCTTTTTTTAACAGCACCGGCCGAAGGTTTATTTCCTCGCCGGGCATCTAACTTTCAAAATAGTATAGCATGAAAAAAATAATCGTAACAGTTTTAGCAGCCGCTTTTGTCGTTGTTAATGCAGCTGCACAGGAAATTCCTGAACGTAAACATAATGGGTTCAGGCCACATGCATCCCAGAAAATGCACCAGAAAAAACAACTGGCCAACCTGAACCTGAGTGAAGAACAAAAAGCAAAAGTTAAAGCCCTGAACCAGGAACAGCAGAAAAAAATGGAAGAGTTGCGCAAGCAGGACAATATCACGGTAAAAGAAAGTCGTGAACGCATGGAATCTCTCCGGAAAGAGCACCAGGAAAAAATGCAAAGTATCCTGACCCCTGATCAAAAAGCACAGTTGCAAAAAGATAAAGAAGCAAGAGCAGCCAAAGCGAAAGAGTTTGGTCAAAAAAGAGAAGCCCGGATGAAAGAAGAGCTGAAGCTTACCGATGAACAGTCAGCAAAAATGGCAGAGAATCGCAAAGCCATGGCAGAAAAAATGAAAGCGATCCGGGAAGATAAAGCCCTGACAGCCGAACAAAAAAGAGAAAAATCAAAAGAACTGATGAAGGAACAAAAAGAAAAGATGAAATCAGTGCTTACAGAAGAACAATTACAGAAAATGAAAGAAAAAAGGAAACATAAGCCTGGTAAAATGCAGGAAACAATATAAGTACCCTTATTCATACAATAAAGGCCTGTCCCTTGCAATAAGGACAGGCCTTTTAGTTATCTTTGCGGTTCATCAAATTACTGTTGTAAAACAGCAAACTATCACATATGCAAAAGAAGTCATCCCATTTCGACAAGTTCACGAAAAAGAAAAGTAACGCCGCCGTAAAAGAACAGTTCAAACAGGAAAAAAGAAAGTTCAAAAAAGAGCGGGAAGAATTCTTCGACAAGAAAAAAGCGGAAGTAAGGGGCCAGCAGGCTGTTATCCGCGGACAAAAAGTGCCAGCTGCTGTCGTTCATAAACGTCCGGAACCCACTGGTTCCATGCCACTCAATAAATTCATTGCCCATTCCGGTATTTGTGGCCGGCGGGAAGCCGCAGAAATAGTGAAAGAAGGCAAAGTGAAAGTCAATAATGAACTGATAACCGAACCGGGGCATAAAGTATCCGCCACGGATGAAGTAAGAGTAAATGGCAGGAAAATATTCCTGGCCAAGAACCTTGTTTATATACTCATCAATAAGCCCAAAGATTATATCACCACTACGGATGATCCGCAAAAAAGAAAAACAGTGCTGGACCTGATCGGGAAAGCAACTACTGAAAGGGTATATCCTGTCGGCCGCCTGGACCGGAATACATCCGGTGTTTTATTGCTCACCAATGATGGCGAACTGGCGCAGAAACTAACACACCCCAGCAATGAAGTCAAAAAGATCTATGCTGTAACTTTAGACAAGCCCTTAGATAAAAAAGATTTTGACCAGATATTAAAAGGGGTGGTGCTGGAAGATGGTCCCGCCAGCGTGGATGTGCTGGCATATTCCGATATGAAAGATAAAACACAGATTGGCGTAGAGATACATAGTGGCCGCAACCGTATCGTTCGCCGCATTTTTGAACACCTTGGTTATGATGTAAAAAATCTTGACCGTGTAACATTTGCCGGTCTCACCAAGAAAAATGTAGAAAGAGGTAAATGGCGTTTTCTTTCTGAAAAGGAAATACGGGACCTTAAACATTTTGGAAAAGGGAAATAATCTTTAAAGTCCCTCGCAACTATAAAGATTTACTAATAACAGCTAATGAATCTGAAGGATACTATTATTGTTGAAAATGAGAACTGGATCGCTTTGAATAAGCCATCTGGCTTATTATCTATTCCAGACCGGGAAGGAAAAGAAATTTCACTGAAGCAATTACTGAAAGATAAATACGGCAACATCTTTACGGTGCACCGCCTGGATAAAGACACCAGTGGCCTGATCATTTTTGCGAAGAATGAAGTCACACATAAACAGCTGAGCCTGCAATTTGAAGGAAGACTTACTAAAAAGATATACCTCGGTTTAGTCATTGGTTCTCCCGGTGAAAAGAAAGGAAGTATTGATGTCCCGATGGGTGAGCATCCCGCCAAAAACGGCACCATGATCGTTCACCGGAAGGGGAAGGATGCATTAACCGACTATGAAGTACTGGAAGATTTTGGCGTGTATGCCTGGCTGCAGTTTCAAATTCATACCGGGAGGACACACCAGATCAGGGTGCATGCAAAAGAAATGGGGCACCCGATAGTTTGTGATCCCTTATACGGCGACGGAAAACCTGTTTTATTGTCTTCGCTGAAACATAAAAAATTCAAGCTCTCCAAAAATGAACTGGAAGAAAGGCCACTACTAAACAGGCTGGCTTTACATGCTTTTCAGCTAAGTTTTACTGACAGCAATAATGAAATGATTGAACTGGAAGCTCCTTTACCTAAAGAATTAAGAGCTTTGCTCCAGCAATTGAATAAATGGAAGGGGAAATAATTACCAGGTACTTTTCATTTTCCAGCAGCGAACAGTATTGAATACCACCTTGCCAGAATTAGCGAATAATTCCACTCCATTGCTTTTCTCAGCAGGAAATAATTGTGCGGTCATACAAACCTGCCCGTTATTAGCAAAAACTTCAAGCAAACTTTTATCAAGTAAAATGTGCAGCAAAATTTTGCCATTTACCGGTTTAATATTTGTTTCATACCGGCTTAGTTTGGAGAAGGAAGGATGAAAACTGGTATCACCAGCTTTCGACCGGTCAACATACAATAGCTCGTTGACTGCATCATACCCCACTTCAATAAAACCATCACTCCCTTTGGCCAAACGAACGCCGGCAATACTTTTTGAGTCAACCGTAAATTCTATTTCCATTTCCAGCACCTGGCTTTTTATTGGTAGTAATGCCGATCCTGCAACCTCTTTATTTATCCACTCCTTTTTTTCCTGCCTTAACTCTTTAATCTTCTCAAGTGGTTGTTGTATAAGGATCCAATCATTATTGATTTTCTTTACCATTAATTCCCTTGGTAACGACATCGCACTCT
>CALRSN020000358.1:0-3774 GCA_943370865.1 Bordetella parapertussis | reverse complement strand
GGCCCCGCATGTGGGAGAAGATACTAAGATCATTATAGGTTCTTGCTATGGTGGTGCCACTTATACCCGTTCCTCTATTGATTACAAAGACACTACCCGGATGAATGGTGATTCACTGATGATCGGAATCGGTGAAATACTGGGCAAAGGAAATATTTATGCCTGCGAAAGCTGGGTTATGACTAAACCTGGTCTCTTTCTAAAGAAAGCAGCCGTGGCAGGATACCCGGGCCGCAAATTATTTAGGGATGTTTGTTATAAGCCAGCCTGGGAAAATGTGAGCAAATGGAACCACTATAATGTAACTACTGACCAGTTTTCCATTGTAAACCCTGTAACGATGGATATGTATGGCAACCTCATGGTGAGAAAGAAAGCATATACTGAAAGAAAAGAAGTAAAAAAAGAAATACGCAAAAAACTCGAAAATTTAGAAGCAGGACTGTACAAATGACCAACACTAATTATCACTTTAAATAAACAACGATGAAACCGAAACCAACCATTACCTGGCTGCTTGTGATACTTATAAGCAGCAATAGTATGGCACAGCAAAAAGATGCAGCCAAGGAAAAAAGAAAATTAACACATATAGGTATTGCTTTTACTAACTCGCATACCGCTGTTCCATTTGGAAGTTTCTCCAAACTTGTGACAGGAAATTATCACCCCGGTATTGAATTATCTACCGGTTTTAACTGGAAAACAAAAAAGAAACATAACTGGATCCAAACATTCAATGCCGGTTACTCCTATCATCGCTGGGTACAGCACAGTATTGTTTTGTACACAGAATTCGGATACAGGTATAGATTACCTGCCGGATTTTCAGCAGAAGCAAAACTGGGTGGCGGATACATGAGAGCCATTGTTGCTACAGAGGTATTCTCTGATGGCGTAGAAGATGGTGAACAATATGAAAAGATCAGTTCGGGTCGGTCGCAGGCTATTGTTTCATTAGGTTTTAATTTAAGCAAAGAATTCAAAAAGCTTTGCGGTGCCAGTTTCTTTCTCGAATACCAGCAGCGGATTCAAACACCCTTTATACAATCCTATGTGCCCCTGCTGCCTTATAATATTATGAAAGCCGGCGTTAGAATCCCATTTAAACGATAACCATTAAACCCACCAGTTATGAGACAGTTTATTTATACTTTACTAGTTTGTGTTCTTGCCAGTTCCTGCAGGAAAGCATTGATAGCTCCCTCTGATTTGCGTGTTACTGCCATCCCCTGGCATGACAGCAGCAGCAATCATCCCCGGAATGCAGCTTACAGCAAATTGATCAATAAATACAATAAACTCGGGCTTCCCGGTATTTCATTGCTGATCCATGACCAGTATGGCACATGGGTTGGTGCAGCAGGAAAAGCTGACATAGGCAATAATATCAGTTTTTCACCCGGGCAGATATCCAAAGTGGCCAGTATTACGAAATTTATGGTTGGTGCACTGGTATTTAAATTAATAGAGGATTCAGTGCATACCGGCATAGGCTACAACAGCCTTTCCCGAAAGATCAGTACCTGGCTTCCTCAAAACTTGATTAGTAACTTACCCAACGGGAATCTCGTCACTGTCGGCCAGTTAATGAACCATGAAACCGGCATCCCGGATTTAGCAGAAGAAGATGATTTTTACCTGGCAGTTCTGAATAATCCTAACAAGTTGTGGATACAAACAGAATTGCTCAGATTTATTGAAGGAACGCCACCTGTATTTGCGCCGGGAGACACGGCCATTTATTCGAACACTAATACTCTGTTACTCGCAATGATTGTTGATAAGATCACAGGCCGAAATCACGGGCAATTGTTACGGGAGAGACTGATTGCCCCTCTTGGAATGAGCAACACCTTTTATCATCCGCATGATGCATTACCTGCTCACATTGCACAGGGTTATTATGATTTATACCGGAATCATACGCTTATCAATGTTTCCAATTTTATGACCGGTAATGGTACAGGATACAATGGTGTTTATTCTACAGTAGCAGATTTGCATCTTTTCATTGATGCACTGCTCATTAAAAAAACGTTCCTGTCCCAAAAATCACTTGACCTGATGATGAAAACCGGAAAATCAGATGGGAGCAACCGGTATGGGTTTGGGATGATGAGAAAATTTATTGAACGGGAGCCCCATGGCGGCTGGGGACATTCAGGCCGTGACCTTGGATATACTGCCAACCTATTCTATTTTCCGCCACATAACGGCAGGCCTGCAGTTAGTCATTCACTATTAATAAACTATGGAACAGATGCTGATAGTTTTTTAAAAGAAGTGTTCCGGCAGTTCCAAAATGAATTGCTTGATATGACCCTTCATTGACATACTAAAAGAAATAAAGCAGATCATAAAAGAGTACAAGGCTTTGCAGCTGCATTGAAAATACCGGACTGTTCATTTCTGCTTCATGGTTTCGTTTCAATATCCCGCTGCCTATAAGCAGGTTAGCGGGATATTTTTAGTTAGCCATCCTTTGCTTCATTATTTCGTATAAGATTATCCCGGTGGCAACGGAAACGTTGAGTGACTCAAAATCACCCGCCATCGGGATCTTTATTTTCTCATCACAGATTTTCATCAATGCCGGGTAGATACCTTTTTCTTCACTTCCCATTACAATGGCACAAGGCTCTTTATAATTACAATCGGCTACATTTTTCTGGGCTGTCATTTCACTGGCAAAAACTTTGATGCCATTCAGGTGCAGTTCATCCACCGCTTTCATTAAACTATTGACCCGGCAAACCGGTATGGTTTCCAAAGCCCCAGCGGAAGTTAATATCGCATCCTCATTCAATGCGCCTACTCCTTTATCCGGGATAATGATGGCATGCACACCGCAGCAAAGTGCCGTACGGGCTATACCGCCAATATTGCGTATATCCGTAATGCCGTCGAGCATCAGCAATAAAGGTGCTTCGCCATTTTCAATGACCAGCGAAATAACATCCTGAAGATTTTGGTACTGCACTTTTGCGATCTGCGCCACACAACCTTCATGATTGGTTACATTGAAGCTATTCAGTTTTACAGCCGGTACATAATTTACCGGCACGCCATTTTGCGCTGCTGCTCTTTTTATTTCGCTGATCTCTTCACCGGTGGCTCTTGTATCAAGATAGATCCTGTCTAATTGCTGGCCGGTCCGCAAGGCTTCGATGACAGCATTTCTGCCAATCACTAAGGAACTTTTTTTCGGACGGTGCTGTTGCCTGAAATTTTTCACTTGTCAAATGTATTATAAACTAAAAACCCTGCAAGTTTTTCTAACCGGCAGGGTCTTAGAAGTCTCCCCTTCAGGGGAGATTTAGAGGGGTTATTTCAACCCAAATGCTTTTTTCACTTTACCTACATAATCCAGTTTCTCCCAGGTAAACAGCTCCACTTTCTTGGTTACCTTCTTACCATCAGGAGATGTGAATGTTTTTTCCACCACTTCAGGTTTGCGGCCCATATGTCCGTATGCGGCTGTTTCGCTGTAAATAGGATTACGCAGTTTCAAACGCTGTTCGATAAAATAAGGACGCATATCGAAAACGCTTTCTACGATCTTGCTGATCTGGCCGTCTGTCAATTCAACTTTTGCAGTACCATATGTATTTACGTTGATACTGGTAGGTTGCGCCACACCGATCGCATAAGAAACCTGTACGAGTACTTCACTGGCCACACCGGCAGCTACCAGGTTCTTGGCAATATGACGGGTTGCATAAGCAGCTGAACGATCCACTTTGGAAGGATCTTTACCACTGAAAGCACCAC
>CALRSN020000357.1:0-3786 GCA_943370865.1 Bordetella parapertussis | reverse complement strand
ACATCATCATAATCTTTCTGGAATTGCAAAATGTTCTGGATCGTGGCACCACGAAAACTATAGATACTCTGTGCATCATCACCCACCACGCAGATATTCTCATGCTGGGCAGCTAGTAATTTCATGATCTCGTACTGGGCCGGGTTGGTATCCTGGTACTCATCAATCAGGATATAGCGGAACTTGGATTGATAATTCACCAATGCTTCCGGGTGTTCTTTCAATAAACGATACATCTGGTACAGTAAGTCATCAAAATCCATCGCCCCGTTCTTGAAACAACGCTTATAATAAGCATCATAAATAGTGGCAATAGCAGGGCGGTTGGCCCGCATATCTTCCTGCTGGATATGGTAATCATTTCTGTATTCATCAGGGCCCACCAATGCATTTTTTGCGGATGAGATCCTGTTGTAAACAGTATTGGGTTTGTAGTGTTTATCATCCAGGTCCAGCTCATTGATCACTGTTTTCACCACACTCTTGGCATCGTCCGTATCATAGATCGTAAAACTGTTGGGATAGCCGAGACGGTGTGCTTCTTTTCTCAATATCCTGGCAAACACACTGTGAAAAGTCCCGATATACAGGTTTCTTGCTTCGCTGTTACCAAGTATATGCTCAATTCTTTCCTTCATTTCCTTAGCCGCCTTATTGGTAAAGGTCAGGGCCAGTATCCGGAATGCATCCACGCCCAGCCCCATCAGGTGGGCAATACGGGTGGTGAGCACTTTTGTTTTCCCGCTGCCGGCACCTGCCACAATCATCAACGGCCCTTCTGTATGTAATACGGCCTCTTTCTGCCGTTCATTCAATCCACTTAAATAATCTCTCATAATAATATTTTAACCCTGCGGCAACACAAGGGTTACGCATGCTGCGAAATTACAGTTTGTGTAGATGATATTTTTTTGAAGTTGAAGCTTACCGGAAGTTTTTATACACAGGCAAAGGGGGAAATTATTTTTTTCGTTTGCTCTCCATGTATTTTTCATGTATCACCTTACTCATGGATTTATTATAGACTTTACTTTCCAGCCAGGAAATAATATCAAGGTATGCAAATGCCCTGGTTTCAAACCGGTTCTTCTCCAGGTGTTTGATCTTGCCAAGAAATTTTTCCAGTTCCGGTTTTATTTCCCTGTTAGATACGGCCAATGACTTACGGAAGAACTTAAAGATCTCCTGCTCCACCACCGTCAGGTTTTCCATTTTGGCAAAGAAGCGGTACACAGAGCGGCTTAATGGTTCCATCAGTTCCATATTACCCAGTTCATAATGCGCCAACAGGTGTTGCAGGCGGGCATAACATTGCAGGTCAGTACGAAGATTGCCTGTTTCATTGATGATCCCCTGCAGGTAATCGATACAGGTACTGTAATCACCACTGCCGAAATAGAGTGTGGCAATTTTATAATTCATGACCATGATACGGTGAGGATCAAGGAACAGATCATATTCTTCCAGTTTTTCCTCAATATCCGGTACGATCTTCAGCCCTTCTTTGAAAGTCCCCATCATAAAATGCTGGTTGATCTTTCCGGTATTGATATATACAAAGGCCTGCGTACGAAAGTTATCATGATCCTGCACACGGCTCGTTTGTGCAAACTGCTCAAATTTTTTAAGCGTTTTATCAAACTCCCGGTAATTACGCAGGTCAAAATGTGCATTCAGTAAGTAATGAAGGCCTTTGATATAATGGCTTGTTTCCACTCTTATCATTAGTGGATTGGCATCAAACAGGTCAATCCATTTTTGTGCATAGCGATAATATTGTAAAAAATCCTGGCGGATAAATGCATACCAGCAATAGCTCTGGTATAGATACATCTTTTCATAGAACCCTGTTGCCAGGTGTGCATCAGCAGGTAAATGTTCCTGCATGAATTTTTTTACCCCCACTTCATCCTTTTTATTTCTTGCATGGCCATGTTGTGTGAACCAGCTGAATAATAACAGGGAGAGATTGCTCAACCTGGAGACCACATCAATATGCCGGCTTACATCATTAGCTTCAATGGCTAATTGTTCCACCCGGTCGTGCATACTGCGGGTAATATGCAATCCTTCAATTCTCTTTTCCAATGATATCACCTGCGTGAGAAAGATATATTTCTGATTGTTCTTTGCAATTTCCTTTACCCTGTCAAGGATACGCAGGCTTTGCATGAACAGCCCCTTTTTATACAGGATATGTGCATAGTCAAATTGCTCATTTAACTGCAGGTCCAGGCTATCGGCACTTTTTAACAGGCGAAGGCTGGCCAATATTTCTTTATATAAATGACTTTTTAAATTGGCCAGTTGCGGCTTCTGAATACCTGGTATTTTTTTAAATAACGATTTTTCGTCATATTCTTTCAACTTGTCCAAAGCATCGAAAAGTTTGACGATTTTAAGGTCTTCCCGGGCCGAACTCCGGGTGATATAGAGTTTGAAATGACGTTTTTCGGCCTTTTCTAATGATTTTACTAACTGAAATAATATATCCGTGGGACGGTTGGGCATCATTGCAAATTTATCTTGAAATACAGTACCAGTAAGGCTTTTTAAAAAAAATACCGGTTTTAGGCGTCATGAAATCCGTCACATCTTGGCTTGAATTGGCTGTACAGAGCCCTTAATTTTGTTCTACAAAGCTGAAGGGCATCATAAAGCAAGGCAATCGTTAGAAGGAAATAGCAAGTCGTCAGAGGTCCAAAAGCAGCAAAAGAGATACTACTTTATTAAGATTTTCATATGGCAAGCAATCGTTAGAGGTCAGTCCGTTTCTACGGAAGGGCCTTTTTTCTTTTAAAGGCCTGCTAAAATAAGATTTTATTGATACCTGCAAAACATATAAGCAGGTTTTTTTATTTTCTCTACTTATACAGGTGTTTTGCTGAATAGTCTCAATTGCCTGTTTCCGGTTTAAAAAAACCGATTATTTACCTTCACGCCAAAACAACCCCCATGGCTATCCGCATCTTCATCACTGGCGGCACTTTTGACAAAGAATACAATGAAATTACTGGTCAGCTTTATTTCAATGACACCCATATGCATGACCTGCTGGAAATGGGACGCAGTAAAGTGCCGGTAGAGATCAGGACGCTGATGATGATCGACAGCCTGGAAATGACCGATGAGGACCGTGAGCTGATCGCTTACCAGTGTAACCAGTGTGACGAAGAAAAGATTGTTATCACGCATGGCACAGATACGATGGCGATGACAGCAAAATTATTGGCAGAAAAAGTAACTGGTAAAACGATCATACTGACCGGGGCGATGATACCGATCAAGTTTGGTAGTTCTGATGGTTTATTTAACCTCGGTAGTGCATTAGCTTTTGCACAAACACTATCTCCCGGTGTTTACGTGGCCATGAATGGCCGTTATTTTAATTGGGATAATGTGCGGAAGAACAAACAAACGGGCATGTTTGAAGAGATAAAATGATCCGTAAAACAACTATACAAGAAAAGGCGGTACAAATTGTACCGCCTTTCTTATTAACCATTAAAACTATACCACTATTTTTTCAGGCTCAGGCTTCTGTTAATAGTAAAGCCAAAGGCGAGATTATGAAAATCAAGTTTACTGCTGTTTCTTGCCAGCTGATCGATATTAGAGGAGCTGGTAGTGTTACCAATATAGAACTGGAATAAGTGACCACCGGTATTGAATTCCATACCTACTGACAGCAGGTCGGGTTTGTAATTCACGATATTACCATTTTTATCCAGCAGGTTCTCATACATATTGAACTGGCGGGCATATTCAAAAGTAATATTCTTATTA
>CALRSN020000356.1:0-3790 GCA_943370865.1 Bordetella parapertussis | reverse complement strand
GGGGCCATGCGCAGTGGTGCCCAGATCGTGAGCTATGAATTATCAGCCGGCTTATCCATCCTGACCATTGTTGTTCTGACCGGCAGCCTGCAGATCTCTGATATTATTCATTCACAAGCGACAGGCTGGTGGATCTTTAAAGGTCATTTACCGGTGTGGATCGCTTTTGTTACGTTTATCATTGCTGTAACAGCAGAAACCAACCGGGCACCCTTTGATTTAGCAGAAGCTGAATCTGAATTAACGGCCGGTTTCCATACCGAATATTCAGGAATGAAGTTCGCTTTGTTCTTCCTGGCAGAATATATCAATGTGTTTATTGTTTGTGCGATCGGTGCTACGTTGTTCCTGGGCGGATGGATGCCATTTCATATTGGCAACTGGACCCAGTTCAATCATGTGATGGATTATATCCCTTCCAGCATCTGGTTCTTTGGAAAAACATTCTTCCTGATCTTTTTGATCATGTGGTTCAGGTGGACCTTCCCGAGATTAAGGATCGACCAGCTGCTGAACCTGGAATGGAAATATTTATTACCGATCAGTATGATCAACCTGTTGCTGGCAACAGCCATGGCGATATTGGGATGGCATTTTTGATCCCGGCCCGTTAGGAAAGAGTTCTTTTGAATAGGAAAAAAACTGAAACCATTTAAAATTCATAGCTCGCAGCTAAAAGCTAGTAGCTTATGTTCATAATAAAATACATAAAAGAAGTTTACCGCGGTGTAAAATCATTACTGGTCGGCATGAAGCGGACCCTGTATTATTTTACACACCATAAAGAGATCATCACCCAGGAATACCCTGATAACCGGGATACCCTGGTGATGGCCGAACGCTTCAAGGGTGAAGTGGTGATGCCGCATAATGAGAAGAATGAACATCGCTGCACCGGTTGCCAGGCTTGTGAGCTGGCCTGTCCCAATGGCACCATCAAAGTGATCTTCAAAAACGAACTGACGCCTGAAGGCAAAAAGAAAAAGGCAATTGACAAACTGGTGTACCATCTTGAGCTCTGCACGATGTGCAACCTCTGCGTGGAAGCCTGCCCTTCTGATGCGATCAAAATGGCACAAACATTTGAACACAGTGTATTCGACCGCAACGAACTGACAAAGATCTTAAATAACCCCGGCTCTAAAATCATGGATGGAGTAGAATGATTACAGGATCAACCATATTATTTTATATACTTGCCGCCCTCACACTGGGTTGCGGTGTCATTGCCGTCAGCACAAGACAGATATTCCGTGCCGCTATTTCATTGCTGTTCTCCCTGATCGGCATTGCAGGTTTATATTTCTGGCTAGAATATCAATTCATTGCTGCGGTGCAGATCGTGGTCTATGTGGGCGGTATCGTTGTACTGATCATCTTCTCTATATTCCTGACCCAACAGGCCGGGGAAAAATTGCCCAAACAGCAATTAGACCGGAAAATATTCGCTGCACTCGCTGTGTTCTGTGGCTTTGCCCTGAGCATGCTGCAGGTGTACCAGCACCAGTTCAATATCGCGGAAACAACAGCTGCTCCTACGGTGGCTGATATTGGTAAAAAAATGCTGACTGTGGATGATGGAGGCTATGCGTTACCCTTTGAAGTGATCTCGATGTTGCTGCTGGCAGCGATGGTAGGTTGTATCGTAATTGCGTTAAGAAGTAAACCGGAAACAAAATGATGGAACCCGGACTATATCATATTTTATTTATCAGTGCCGCATTATTCTTCATTGGCGTGTATGGCTTCTTAACAAGAAGGAACCTGATCACCATGCTGATGAGCATTGAACTGATCCTGAACAGTGTGAACCTGAATTTCATTGCCTTCAATAAATATTGCTGGCCCGGTAAACTGGATGGCCTGTTTTTTACCGTGTTCATCATCGCTATTGCCGCCGCCGAAGCCGCTGTGGCCATTGCGATCATTATCAATTTATACCGCAGTCACCAGTCCATTGATGTGGAGAATGCAGAAGACCTAAAGTATTAAACCCATATGCCCAACGCAACTACCATAGCCCTGATTCCTCTGTTGCCGCTTGCCGGGTTTATACTACTTGGCTTATTCGGCAGAAAATATTTCAAAGCCAGTTCCGGTATCATCGGGACAGCCCTCTTACTTACTTCCACCATTTTAGCCCTGTACACCGCTTATGATTATTTCTTCGTGTATGGCAACGTAAATGGTGTGTACCAAAAATTTGTTCCGCTGCAACTGACCTGGCTTGAATTTTCTGAAGGCGTTTCCATTGACATGGGGTTACTCATTGATCCTATTTCCGTGATGATGCTGGTCGTGGTGACGTTCGTTTCGCTGATGGTACACATCTACAGTCTTGGTTACCTGAAAGGGGAAGAACGGTTCCCGACCTATTATGCATTTCTCGGGTTGTTTACTTTCTCCATGCTGGGATTGGTGGTAGCCAGTAATATTTTCCAGATCTATATTTTCTGGGAATTAGTGGGTGTATCTTCTTTCTTACTCATCGGTTATTATTATGACAGACCCAGTGCCGTGGCCGCCTGTAAAAAAGCATTTATCGTTACCCGTTTTGCAGACCTCGGTTTCTTAATCGGCATTTTAATTCTTGCTTTCTGTTCCGGTACACTGGATTTTGCCACACTCATAGAAAGATTAACCTCTCCTGAATCCAATGAACTGAAAACATCAGTTACGTATTCTTTCCTCGGTGTGTCGGCTTTGTCATGGGGAGCCATGCTGGTCTTTATCGGTGGTGCCGGTAAAAGTGCCATGTTCCCGTTGCATATCTGGCTTCCGGATGCAATGGAAGGTCCCACCCCTGTTTCTGCATTGATCCATGCGGCTACGATGGTGGTAGCCGGTGTTTATTTAGTAGCAAGGTTGTTTCCTATATTTTCCATCACCACTCCTGCCGTATTAGAATTAGTGGGTTGGGTGGGTGCTGTATCAGCGATCATTGCTGCTATCATTGCCTGTACACAAACTGATATTAAAAGAGTGCTGGCTTATTCCACCATGTCGCAGATCGGGTATATGATGTTTTCCCTGGGTGTATCAAGCTATGGTGGTGAAGCGGCGTTGGGTTACACAGCTTCGATGTTCCACCTCTTCACCCATGCTATGTTCAAAGCCTTATTATTCCTCGGAGCTGGTGCAGTGATACATTATGTACACAGTAATGATATGAAAGATATGGGGGGCCTGAGAAAATATTTACCCATTACGCATATCACTTTCTTAATTGCCTGCCTGGCAATTGCCGGTGTGCCTCCTTTCGCAGGGTTCTTTAGTAAAGAAGAAATTTTATTAGCCGCTTACCAAAACAATATGGCGATCTACTGGATCGCACTGATCACTTCAGGACTCACTGCTTTCTATATGTTCCGGTTATACTTCAATATATTCTGGAACAAACCGCATCATGCACATGGTGAAAAGCATGGAGAAGGTGGTTTCGTGATGATGATGCCGCTCGTCTTATTAGCGGTGGGTGCAGCCGCTGCCGGTTTTATTCCTTTTGGTGAATTCGTAAGTGCCGATGGTAAACCATTAGTATCACATTTTCACTTGAACTTCTCGATCGCACCGGTTGCTATTGGTATCGCCGGTATTCTGATCGCTTTATGGTTCTATAAAAAACAAAATGACAGGCCGGCGAAACTGGCTGCTTCACTGGGCGGGTTATACAAAGCGGCGTATCACAAATTTTATATTGACGAAGTCTACCTGTTCATAACAAAAAAAGTATTGTTCAACCTGGTGGGAAGACCTGCGGCCTGGTTCGACAGGAATGTGGTGGATGGCA
>CALRSN020000355.1:0-3799 GCA_943370865.1 Bordetella parapertussis | reverse complement strand
TATGCTCCTGTAAATACGTTGCTGAAACTCATCTCTTTTGTTACCAAAGAGATCTACAGCCTGGTAATAAACAGCATTGTCTCTTATTTTAGTCCGGGTAATGGGACGTACGATCTTATCCCTGTAGTCATCGCCGGTTTCCCGTAATAAACGGGGTGCATCACCGGAAACCACTTTATAAAGTACGGTCAGGTCAATCGTTACTTCCAGGCCGTCACTGGTCAATACTTTGATGGCGTCATCACCCGCTTTCTCTCCTTCATCGTTTACGCCGCTCATGGTATAGTTCTGTGTCTTTACATCGATCTTCCTGATATCCAGTAATGGATTCACAAAATGAAGACCACTACCCAACACCTCGGGCTGTATACTGCCAAACAATACCTTCACACCCACTTCACCGGCGTTGATCTGTTTCACTGAAGAAACAACGATCCCAATGATTATAAAGCCCACTCCCACAAGCCGGCTAACCGGTTTAAATTTATCTAAGGCCGGATTCTGTCTCAGTAAAAGTGGGGTAACTATTAATAAAATAATTCCCAGTACAATTAAAAACATGGTTATCTGGTTTAAGACTGCAAGTTCATGAAAAGAATCAAATCTGTGATAAATGCTTTTACCGCCTCCTGGACTGTCTTAAAAGCACAACCCCGGAATTATAAGAACTCCGGGGCTGTGTCAAATTTGAACTTAAAGGTCATTTAGATCCTTCGGTATGTTTCTTAAAATTATCCAGGATAGCCTGCCAGCCAAATTGTTGCATATCCAGCGGGTTTGTATTTTCTGCTTCAAAACTCTCCACTACTTTAACGGAACTGCCTTCATCCATAAAATTAATTTTAGCTTTCCGGTCATCTTCCATTGTATATTCAATGTATTCATTGGTTCTTACGGCATCATAGGTTCCGCCGAAGTCAAAGCCTATACTGCCATCCTTTGCCTCCATCCTCGTTACAAACCGGCCACCAACACGAAGGTCATTTTCTGCACGGGGTGTATGCCAGTCCGGCGAAGCATTGCACCATTGGGTAATATGCGCCGGGTTGGTCCAGCATTCCCATACAGTAGTAATTGGAGCATTTACCGTACACGCTACTGTCAGCATCGTCTTGTTTTGCGTTTCCATTTCTTATCAGTTTCGTTGATTTTTTAAGTTTCTGTTACAAATATCAGTTATCCCGCCCATACATCCGCTGTGCAACAGCGACAATCACAAGGCTGAATGCGACAACCATTAAAGATAAATTTGTCGGTATAAAAAACAGGCACGGACAGCCTTTTAATGACGAAGGTCATAATATACCCGCTTCTCACGATCATAACTTTATCAATGAATCAATTCAACAGATGAACATTTAATTCAACAAAAAATGAAAAAGCTATTCGTACTACCCGGCTTATATGTGATCGTGGCCGTATCCCTGTCCTTTACATTACAGCAGGAAGATCCCTGGAAAGTACCTGAAAAATATGAAAAATTGAAAAACCCGGTTCCTGCTGATGAGTCGTCCATCAGTTCAGGTAAAGAACTCTATATTACCTATTGCGTTTCCTGTCATGGGATAGATGGTAAAGGGCATGGCAAAAGGGCACTGAGAATGGATAACAGCCCAACCGATTTTACTACGGCAGCCTTCCAGCAACAGTCAGACGGAGCATTATTATATAAGATATACTCCGGTCATAAAGATATGCCTGGTTTCAAAAATAAAATACCCGGCAATGAAGACGCCAGGGAAGGCACATTTGGTAAAACAAGAATGCCCGGCGACCTGGTGAATTTTGTGCGGACATATGCCGGTAAGTAATAATGCTAAACTAGGAGTCATTTACAAAAGGCTTTAAACTCATTATATGAACCTGAAGACAAGCATATGCCTTGCTGTATTTGTGTTCATTACAGCCGGCAGCTCAATAGCGCAGATCATAAACCCCAAAAAAATCCTTGAGCGCAAAGCTAACAGGGCCATCGAAAAGAAAACGGAGCAAGCTGTTGACAGTCTCTTTGACAAAAAAGAAAAACAGGAACCACAAGAAGGAACAAAAGAACCAGCGTCTGTTAAAACAGCGAATGCAGAGCAAAAGCCGGTTCAGGATACATTCCCGTCTCTTCTTGCATATTCCAAATTTGATTTTATACCGGGAGAAAAAGTGATCTTCTTTGATGATTTCAGCCAGGATAATATTGGCGACTTCCCCGCCTTGTGGAATACCAATGGTTCAGCCGAAATCGTTACTACCAATTTATTACCTGGCCGCTGGATGAAGTTTGTGTCCCGGGAAGCCATCTGGACAGACGAATTATTAAAGCTGCCGGATAATTACACGATTGAGTTTGACATCATTCCTATTAAAGGAGAAGAAGGAAGAATGGCGGGCTATGATTTCCGGCTGCTACAAAGTATCAATCCCAAATCATATGATCATGGAGCCGTACCGGGCAAAGCTGGTTTCCTTTTCAGTTGTGAGTATTTTGGACGAACTGGCTATCGTACTTATATTAACAGCGACGAAGGTGCTGATCTGGGATTGAGCGGTACAAAAGAAGGACAGCAATACTACCAGGAGGAGAATAAAAAATATCATATCTCCATCTGGGTGCAAAAAGCTAGAATACGACTTTACCAGGATGAACAAAAAATATTTGATCTGCCTAAAGCCTTTCCACTGACCAACGTTAAAATGGACAGGATACGTTTTGAAGAAGGTGCAGCCATGGTCAGTAATATCCGGATTGCTATTGGCAACCCTGATATGCGGAGCAAGTTGATTACTGAAGGAAAACTGGTGAGTTATGGTATCTATTTCGATGTGAATAAAGACGTCGTGAAACCTGCATCCTTTGCCACACTGAAGGAAATAGCAGCAGTCCTTACTGATAATCCTGCTGTAAAAATTAAGATCGTTGGACATACGGATGCGGATGGTGCAGACGCCGCGAATCTCGATCTTTCCAAAAGACGGGCAGCATCTGTGAAAAACGAACTGGTAAGATCTTTTGCCATTGATGCCAGCCGTATTGAAACGGAAGGCAAAGGAGAAACACAACCTGTAGCCGCCAATGATACTCCGTCTGATAAAGCATTAAACCGGAGAGTGGAATTTATAAAATTGTAACGAACAGGAACCAATAACATAAAGAAAAGAGGCTTGCAAACCGGCAAGCCTCTTTTCTGTTTAGCAATTACTACGTAGGAAAAGATCAGTATTTGACCAGTTTTGCACTGCTGACTGATTGTCCATCATAATAACTGACAAGGTACATGCCCTTTGCCAACTGATCCAGTGAAATTTGTGTTTGAAAACTATGAGGAATTACAATTACCTGTTGCAACATTTTCCCATTTGAATTATACAGGTTAATAGTTCCTTTACTTATTGCTTCCTTATGCTGTATGGTTACCATATCTGTTGCCGGCATCGGGTATAATTGGATCTGCCCGTTCATTTGTTCCTTTTGGTACACTTTGATCACCGGGCTATATTTGCTGCGGCCATCAAAATCTTCATTTTTGATCCGGAAATAAGTTGTCTGGGCCAGTTTAGGATATGCTAAAGAGTAAATCGATTTGCCGGTGGCTGTCACATAACCTGCGGTTGTAAAATTCAACCCATCCTTACTGCTTTCCACCACATATCGTTTCACATTATCTTCCTCACCCACATTCCACAGCAGTTGTAATGATTCATCAGCATTTTTCCGGGCAATAAATCCCTCGAAAGTTACCGGTAAAGCTCCTGCGGCCACAGACAAGGAAAGATCATCAAATACTACATTCCCGGGCTGGTTAAGGCG
>CALRSN020000354.1:0-3810 GCA_943370865.1 Bordetella parapertussis | reverse complement strand
GTATCTTGATGTCGGCATACTTCAATCCAAGTGCTTTGATATTCTCTTTGATCTGGGTAACGGAAGCTGCCAGCCCGGTATTGATCAATATATTTCCCTGTGGGGTGGTAATGAGATAACAGGCCAGGTCATAAGTGCCCACATAATAAAGATTGCCTGCAATGCGAAAAGGAGCATATGGTTTTGCCCACTCTTCCGACCAGGGTTTAGGTTCTTTTACCTGCTGGGCATAAATGGAAACCACTGAAAAAACACCTGTTAAAGCAAGAACAACACAACGTGCAATAGAACGTAGCATGATGAGGATTTAAAAACTGAGCGATAAATATACCGGGTTTTTCATTTTGTACTATGGCAGCATAATGTTAAATCAAAGAAAGGAATTTTAACCGGGAGTACTCACCGCTGTATTTAATTTTTGTCCGTGATGTTAAACTCATCACCGGCTGTGAATAGCGAGAAATCCATTGCTGCAAAGCTGATCCTTTTTTCCTTTGTAACCCTGAGCTTACGGGGATTTTTAAATACCACCACCTGCCGAAGACCAACCACCCTGGCTTTATTACCCTGCACCACTATGGCGGTTTCTTCATCAATACCAATTCCGGTAAGTGCCGGGTAAGTTGCAATAGCGGATAACAACCGGTTATACCGGCTGCGTACAATAAAATGCTGATCGATGATGGCGGTTGTGATCAGTCCAAGTCCTGTTTTAAACTCTACATTATTTTGTACCAGGCGGGGAAAGGTAGCCCGGTATACTGTATCTGTCAACTGGGTGCCGGTAATCATATGCTCACACATTACGGCGGCGCCGGCGCTGGTGCCGGCAATGGTGGCACCTTTTTGATACGCTTCATGAATTGCCGCATAAACAGGTGTATTCCACACGGACTTCATAAACCGGTCCTGGTCGCCACCTGTTATAAATACGAGTTTTGCATGCTTCAGTGAGTCAAGCCGTTTAGGATCGGTATTGTTTAGCATCGAGAAGTTGAGATTATAAATAGGGGTTGCTGTCGCTATATCCCAATCACTTTTGAAATAATAAAAGGAGGTATCCGGGTTTGATCCCGACATGGGTAACACCACGGCATAATCATTCTTTCCAAAACCGGCTTCCTTTACCAACGCTTGCATCAGGGCAGGCGGACGATCACCACCACCAATGATAAAGAGCTTGCCGGCGGGTGATTGAGAGAAGGAGAAAAAAGGGACCAGGAATAAACTGATAAAGGCAGCCAGGGGTTTATTGATTTGCATTACCGAATGTACAAAATTTGATACAAGGTCTTTTACTTTTTGAACAGTTGCAGTAAATACTGTTATTACTAAAACGGGTTAAGGTCTATGGGTGGTAAGATTTTTTTGTTGACAAAAAAGCTCTTCAGTAAGACGTGGTTAATCATATCTGCGTGACAGCTGCACAAACCCGGGAAGATGACTGCAAAATGATTATCTTGATTGTAGAAATAATATACGCATGCCTATTTACATGGATCTTCATATCGTCCCCGGAGTCAACCCGAAAGAAGTAGCAGAAGCACATAGCCGGGACGTTTACCTGGAAAAAGATCACAACTGCAAGTGCCTGACCTATTGGGTGGACGAATTGCGGGGACATGTGTTCTGCCTTATTGAAGCCCCTTCCAGGGAGACTGTATATGAACTGCATAATCGTTCACATGGACTGCTACCGCATAAAATAATTGAAGTTCAGCCCGGCCTTGTACAAGCTTTCCTCGGCCGGATTACCGATCCGGAGAGCGGACAATTTACGGATGCCGGTCATTTGGTTGTTGATGATACCTCCTACCGGATGATCATGTCGGTGCAATTGCCCGATCCAGTTTTGGTTCAGCAGCGGACAGGCACCGCAGCGGCGGCGCAACTGCTGCAGGCACAGAACCAGCTTATCCGTAATGAGATTACTGCACATGACGGGCGGGAAGCCCTGCAGGAAACAGACCGGATCATTGGTTCCTTTATGACGGCAGAAAAAGCTGTCGCAGCTGCCCTGGCCATACTTGAAAAACTGCAAGACATAGCAGATCAATACCACATCGCTATTCACGCCGGCGACCCTGTTGCACAACACGATAAATTGTTTGGTGAAACATTACAGTTGCTGCAACGAATGTCATTCTTCAACCATACTGCCAGGGTCAGTATCTCCGCCGGGATAAAAGAACTGATCGCAAAAGAATTACTGCACAAAACGCAAAACAATCTCTTTGCACTTTCAGCGTACGATGAAAAATTGTTGAACGCCGTGTTTGATATACTGGAAGAGAAATATACCGATACTGAATTACAGGTAAATGATTATGCCCGGTCATTGGCCATGAGTGAATCCCAATTCTACCGGAAAACGACGGCTCTTACCGGTTACTCACCCAATGAACTCGTCAAAGAATTCCGGCTCGCCAAAGCAAAAGAACTGTTACAAAAAGGATCCGGTACTATTACAGAGATCAGTTACAGCTGCGGATTCAGCACCCCTTCTTATTTTACCAAATGCTTCCGGAAAAAATTCGGTCTCGTTCCGCTTGATTACCTGCAATCCGCATAAGGCTGTCCACAGGTTGAAGAAATTTTACCAACTATTGCATGAAATGAGATAGTACAACGGTATGTGGTGCATCTATCTTTGATTCATTCTTAACCACTAAAACTAATTGTATGATTTCAAAGATCTTCCTGCGCAGTTTTCTTTTCGTCATCCTGTTAACAGGCGGCGTTACTGCTTTTGCACAAACCACCGCCCCCGCCGGCGATAACAGTAAAAAAGAGGAACCGATGAAAACCTATCTTATTGAAAGAGATATTCCCGGGGCCAGCAAATTCACCCCTGTTGAACTAAAAGGTATTTCACAGAAATCCTGTACGGTGTTAAAAGAAATGGGTAATTCAATTAAATGGATACAAAGTTATGTGGCAGGTGATAAGATATTTTGTGTGTACCAGGCCACGAATGAAAGCCTGCTGAGAGAACATGCACAGAAAGGAGGCTTTCCGGTTACAAAGATCACCCAGGTTGCTAATATCATCAGCCCGGCCACAGCAGAATAGTTTAAGTATCGGTGTTATTCATTCTGTTTATCGGTGTACCAGGCAGCAGGTAACACTACTTCCTGCCTGGTATCTTAATTTTTCCTCGCAAGCTATTCTTTAACCCGGCACCACCTGTTAACTGTTATCAGGAGTTCATTAATGGGATTTATCCCCTTCTCTTTTCAAAATAAATTCCTGGGAATTGGTGAATGATTGAATGTTCAAATGTAAAGGCCCTGTAGGTTATTTAACTACCAAATTGCCATTAACCTGGTTTCCTGTATCTATTAACCCTGGCATAAAAGCTCTCATTAACTAGTAAGTATCAGTTAACAAAAGCCTTTAATGATTTTAATGGCAAGACCCGAACTTTCTTGGATTTAGGCTTTCTTGTTTTATCAGCAGTTGGTGATTCACTTAATGTGGTCAGGCTGATTGATTGTATAATCAGATCAAGCTCATCGTTGCAAACAGTATCACTGCTTGCATATACCGAAAAAAAAATGGTTTGTTTGGTATCGGACATAGAATAAAAAGCGATGCTGTAAGTGTTGCCTTTTGTACCGGTATTTTGTAAAGCAGAAAAACTGGTCCAGCCCGGGCCTGTTTGTTTTTGTACGGCTGTGCTGCCGGTAATGACAGATTTTTTAACGGGTACCAACTCATTCCGGTATTTGGTATACACCGTTACCGTATCTGTCACCGTTTTCACGGGTTTAAAGAATATGATCCGGCAATTGCCATCTTCCATTCCTG
>CALRSN020000353.1:0-3829 GCA_943370865.1 Bordetella parapertussis | reverse complement strand
ATCACTTTCCGGATGGCATCCAGGGAAACATCTTTCAGGATAGCCCGCATGGAAATACCTGCATTATTGATCAGGATATCAACGCCGCCAAAAAATTTGATCGTGGTTTCTATAAAACGCCGGCAATCGTTTTCACTGCTCACATCGGCTACCATGGTATGCAGGGCAGCAGAAGGGTGTTGTGATTGTAACTGGTATAATTTATCATGATTACGGCCGCAGGTAGCCACTTTGGCACCCATATCCAGTAAGGTTTCTACCAGGGCTTTACCAATACCATCGGTACCCCCGGTAACGACCACCACCTTATCTGTAAAGTAATTTGACATGCTGTAACTGGGTTATAGCGCAAACCTACTTTAAAAATGCGCAACTATATGTTTTTTGAGGAGCCCGGATCCTTTATTTTGGCTTGAAAATCAGTTGAAATAATGTTGAAAACAGGCTGAAATATTTTTGGACTGAAAGCAGTGAGACTGTATTTTTGCACTCCCAAATCCGAAAGGAAGAAGGAACAGGTTGATCTCGTAGCTCAGTTGGTAGAGCAATACACTTTTAATGTATGGGCCCTGGGTTCGAGTCCCAGCGGGATCACTAAGAAACCTCTGATTTTTCAGGGGTTTCTTCTTTTTCATCCAGGTCTGGTGTTGCGGATAGCCGGCCGAAAAAGCTAACGAGTCCATGTTTTCTCCTGATAGCTTCCGCAAGTATGACACCTAAAACAATACCGGCAATTAAAAGCAAGATTGAATAAGGCAGGTTTTTGTGTTCTTTTTCATACAAGTACCAGGCCGGTAATCCTGCTATGATCACCGGAACGGCAAAAGCCCACAGCCAGTAAATGCTGTTGATAAAGAACATAAATAGTTTCATCTTATTCCGCAGTTAACCTGGCGGCAATTGAAATTACGGAAGTTGCAGGATTCAGCAGTTCCCGGGGCCGGGTCGGATCAATACGAAGGTCTATTCTTGTATTGCCGGCAGAACCGTTCAGCAAAAAGAGATCCATATTGGAATACATTTTAAAATCTTTATTGATCTCTACAAGACCTGATAGGGTTGTTGAATCAGTACTGTTGACTGATCTTACATGGCCGATTCTTTTTTCTCCAAAGAAAACTTCTACGGTAGTATTGATAGCTGTTGGTTCATTAAGTTGCAATGTATAATGATAACTGGTTCCTGCTTCATTCAGCCTGCCGATATGCTCGGTGGCGGATAGTAGCATAGTCAAATATTGCTCTGTTTTGCCATGTTGTGTTTCGCAGTTCAGGTAAGTGATATTCCTTTCGCCGCAGTATACACTTAAGGAACCGTCTCTCCTTACTTTTTCATTGTCTTGCCAGATGGTATTATATCTTTCTGCTGACAGCCTGTGATAAAGAATACTGTCTGTGGTCAGGAAAATATCATCCGGGTCCTGCAGGGTATCGGCATATACTTTCCGGGCATCGGTTTCTCTTTCTGCACCGGGTAGATAAGAATTTACTCCAAACTTTCCTTCTGTATTATTATGAAGAGCGATGATACAAACAGGGTTTTCCGGGATCAGTTGAAGAATGCGTTTCCCGAATTTTACGACTTCTTGAATGGCCATATCACTGCTGCGGCCCAGTTGTTTCAATGTTTGTGCTGCGCCTTCTGCAGAGAACATCCTGTTGGGGTCAAATGTATAATAACGGCCCCGGAGCCGGAAACGGATATTTCGTTTATTATTATTCTCAATTTTTATCAGTAAGCCGCCTTCCTGCTGCAATAGACGTTGTGCTGCTACGAGAGATGTGAATTCATCTGCATGAACGTTTACATAAACCAGGTTTTTCGAATCGCCATACTGCATCACTTTGATAGCAACTGAACTTTCACCTACCCTGGTAAAATAGGTCGTGGTCTTAGGAGCATATTTTTTTGAGGCCAGCAGGGACAAACTTGTCTGCCCGTTTAGAACGAGAATGTTTAGCGGGAACAGTAAGAACAGCAGTATTTTTCGGTACGACTTCATCATTTATAAAACGAAAATTACTGCTTTTGTATTGCCGCTGCAATACCATGACGAGGGTATAGCACAAAAGAGGGATGAAATGAGGAATTTTTGTTCTGAATAGCAGAGGCAGGCTTACTGCAGGGCATCTTTCATTTTACCCAATACATCTTTTTCGATCATTTTCTCTGCTACTTTGATCATATTATTAAAAGCTTTGGCTCCGGAAATGCCATGACCGATGATCACCGGTTTGGCAACACCCAGTACAGGAGTACCGCCATAATTTTCAAAGTTGAAACGATTGAAATATTCATCTTTTAATTGCCTGCGATGACTGATCTCGTATAAGGTTTCGGCCAGTTTCAGGATGATATTACCGGTGAAACCTTCACAGACCATAACGTCTGCTTTATCCACCAATACATCCCGCCCTTCAATATTGCCAACGAAGTTGATCTGTTTATTTTCTTTCAGCAGGGGATAGGTGGCCTGCGCCAGCAAATTACCCTTTCCTTCTTCCTCACCTACATTCATTAAGCCGACTCTTGGATTTTCAATACCCAAAATCAACTGTGCATAAACAGAACCCATTACGGCAAACTGGTTCAGTTGTTCGGGCTTACAATCTGCATTTAATCCCACATCCAGTAAGATACCGGCTCCGCCATTTTCCTTGGGGATGATCGTGGAAATAGTGGGTCTCAATACTCCTTCCACCGCTTTGATGCTGAATAAGGCACCAACCAGCATCGCACCTGTATTACCGGCACTGATAAACGCATCTGTTTTACCGGAGGCCAGCAAATGGAAACCTATGGCAATAGAGGATTGTTGTTTTTCTTTTAATGCCTTAGTGGGATGTTCATGCATGCCAATCACTTGGTCAGCATGGATGACGGTGATACGATCTGCCGGAACCTGATGCTCCTGTAGCAGCGCATTGATTTGTTCTTTATTGCCAATGAGAAAGAGGTTTGCTGTTGTACTTTCAGCAAGGTACTGTTGCACGCCTTTTACGGCTTCCAGCGGGGCGAAATCGCCGCCCATCATATCAAGTCCGATATTCATTGCAGGCACAATGTACAAATTACAAAACGACAAATTCCAAATTCCATCGTGACATTTCTGTCAAATGGATTTGGAATTAGCAAATTACCTATGCGGGAACTGTCCCTTATTACTTAACGGGTGATTTCTCAGCTACTACTTTTCCTTTGTAGTACAGCTTTCCTTCACTCACATGGGCACGGTGGCGTACATGTGTTTCGCCGGTAGTGCTGTCAGTTGTTAATGTGGCAGAAGTCGCTTTATAATGCGTTCTGCGTTTTGCACTTCTTTGCTGACTGTGTCTGCGTTTCGGATTTGGCATAACTCAACTATTAATAATCAGAAAATATCTTTTATAAACTATTTACCTAAGTTTTTGAACTTCTCCAATCCTTTCCAGATCGGGTTCTCTTCGTTTTCGGTCTTCTCTTCGGGCTCCATTTTTTTTAAAACATCCAGCGCCGCTTTGTTGCAATGAGGTCCTTCCATGTTTTCAAAACCACAGGATTTCAGCATCGGAATGCTGAGATTGATGAATTCATAGATCCAGTTGGCTACATCAAGGTGGCTTTCACCACGGCCGATATAATACACATCGGGATCTTCTTCCTGGTCATTCATCAATTCGGGTTCTTCCACCATCTTTACGGTGATGTTGAATTCATCCCACAGGTCTAATGGCAGGTTACTGTTGCAACGGTCGCAGGTTACTTCCAGGGTGCCGCCAATCTCAAATTTCATCAGCATAAAACTGCTTTTTTTATCAAGCGTTAGTTTTACGTTGGCTTTGCAGTGGCG
>CALRSN020000352.1:0-3832 GCA_943370865.1 Bordetella parapertussis | reverse complement strand
ATGATGTCTGCCTCGTACTTCTAAATAACATTTTCCAGTTTCACCAAATAACTTTTCAGTTGAACCCTTGCCCGGTGCAGGTATACTTTTACCTGGCTTTCGCTCAACCCGGTGATCCTGCCGATCTCTTCATAGCTGTATCCTTCATAATCTTTCAGCAATACCAGCGAACGTTGTGTCTCACTCAATCGGGCCAGTGCTTCTTCCAGCACTTTCTTCAGGTTATTGGCTGGGCGGCTCTGCACCCTGGTTTCTTCGCCAAATTCCTCTTTCAGCTGTATCCGCTTTACTTTCCGGATATGGTCGATCATCTGGTGGTAAGCCACGGTAAAGAGGTAAGACTTGCATTTAGACGCATCCACTTCTTCCCGGTTACGCCACATTTTTTCAAAAGCCGTCTGCACCACATCCCGTGCATCCTCCTCATGGCGGAGGTTCTTCAGGATGAAGCGATAGACGTTGTCAGCGTAGGTGCTTACACATTCATTATATTCCCTTTCAGTCATAATACAGCCGGTATCCCCTTGTAAAAATAGCTAATCAACCCGGGGTTTCAGGTTTTACGGTCAGTGAGGGTAAAATGTTACAGGAAAAGGAAAATTCAGGGCCGGAAGCCTTAATTCAGGTCGGTAGAACTGAAAAACTGGCCGGAAAGGCTTTCCCAAACCATGTTTTCGCCTTTTTTGCTCTTTTGCTGGCAGCATTCATCCAGGGATTCTTTGCAGGGAGCTGTAGCTTTTGGAGCAGATTTTAAGGAACCAAATGCCAGGAAAGCCCCGGCGATGGCGACGGCCACTAGTGATATGCGGAGTGTATTCTTTCTCATGGTTCTTGGTTTGTGAACGTTTGACGATACTTATTCTAAAAATGTTACAGCAAACTTATACCGGATTTAAACCGCTGGCAAGGCCAAATTGACCAGTAGTGTCTTTTTGGCGATAGAATGCAGGAAACAGGGGGTGAAATGTTGGGCGGTCCGGCGAAATGAGGCGGCCAAACGGGCCAATCTCTATATTTGCCCCCTAAACCGCTTGCAATGAACGAGAAATTTGTGACCCGTATAGCCAGGGAAGTCGAAGACATTAAAACCTCCGGATTGTACAAAACCGAGAGAGTGATCACCAGCCCCCAGGGAGCTGAGATCACGGTAAACGGGAAGACCGTACTGAATTTTTGTGCGAATAACTACCTTGGCTTGTCCAGCCACCCCAAAGTGATCGAAGCAGCCCATAAAGCTATTGACACCCATGGTTATGGGATGAGCAGTGTCCGTTTTATCTGCGGCACCCAGGATATTCATAAAGAACTGGAAAGAAAGCTCTCTGCATTTCTCGGCACGGAGGATACCATTTTATACGCCGCTGCTTTTGATGCCAACGGCGGGGTGTTTGAGCCTTTGTTTGGTGAAGAAGACGCCATCATTTCTGATGCGCTGAACCATGCTTCCATTATCGATGGGGTGCGGTTATGCAAATCACAACGCTACCGCTACGAGCATAACAATATGGCAGACCTGGAAATGAAGCTTGCCGAAACGCAACATCTCCGCAGCCGGATCATTGTTACCGATGGTTCCTTCAGTATGGATGGAACAATTGCCCAATTAGATAAGATAGTTGAACTGGCGGAGAAATATGATGCAGTGATCATGATCGACGAATGTCACTCCTCCGGGTTTTTAGGAAAAACAGGAAGGGGTACCCATGAATACCGCGGCGTGATGGGCAAGATCGATATCATTACCGGCACCCTGGGTAAAGCATTGGGTGGTGCATCAGGTGGATTTACTTCCGGCCGCAAAGAGATCATTGATATGCTGCGACAGAAATCAAGGCCATATTTATTCAGTAATACCCTGGCACCTTCAATTACTGGTGCTTCTATTGCAGTGCTGGATATGCTGACAGAAACAACTGAGTTAAGAGATAAACTGGAGTTCAACACCAAATACTTCCGTAAAAAAATGACGGAAGCAGGATTTGATATTAAACCCGGTGATCACCCGATCGTTCCAATCATGCTATATGATGCAGTGCTGGCACAAAACTTTGCCGCCAAATTATTAGACGAAGGTATTTATGTGATCGGGTTCTTTTTCCCGGTTGTGGCCAAAGGACAAGCCAGGATCAGGGTGCAATTAAGTGCAGCTCATGAACAATCGCATTTGGATAAAGCAATTACAGCATTTGCGAAGATTGGTAAGGAATTAGGGGTGCTGAAGTGATTTGTTTAATAAAGTATTGATTCTTATTAAAACAATGGCTCGTAGAATTACGAGCCATTGTTGGTTACAATCTATTATTAAATTTATTTTAAAAAAACTTGCCGGAAACTATGAATTACAATAACCCGGCATTATTTTCGTTTTCTACTTACTCTATGGCATAATTCTACCGAATCCCTACCTCTGAATTTCCTTAATTAATTTGTTGACCCAATTTTTAAACTTTTTGCATGAAGAAGTTCCTGCTTTATTTTTCTGTAGTAGCGGTAGTAGTAATGTTAATGACATCCTGCGCAGCCACCAAAAGAGATTGCCAGGGTGTTAAACACTACAAACAAAAGGGCGGTTTTTATATGTAATCACCTTTCCGGAGATAATTGAGTCAATCCCCTTCATGCAAATGAAAAGGGATTTTTTATTTTTAGTAAAAGATCATCCATGAAATCTTTCCTGGTCTTATTTCTACTTAGTTTTTTTTCACTAACTGTTTTTTCTCAGGCAGGTGACTTTCCTAAAAGCTGGGTGGGCAACTGGAAAGGTGAACTCAACTGGTACCAGGGCGCCAACCCGGTTCCAAAAAAAGTGAAGATGGAATTAAGGATACATCCTACTGACAGTAGCCATAAATTCAGCTGGCAGATCATTTACGGATCAGCAACGGAAGATAACCGTCCTTATACACTGGTCCCTGTTGATACGGCCAAAGGGCATTGGGTGATTGATGAAAACAATGGTATCGTATTGGACCAGTATATGATCGCTGGAAAATTTTGTGGAGCCTTTACGGTGCAAAACTCCACTATCATTAATAATTACTGGCTGGAAGAAGGCAAACTCCATATTGAGTTTTATAATATCTCCGCTAAGCCGGTTGCCATTACCGGCAAAGGCACGGAAGAAAGTCCATCGGTAAACAGTTACCAGGTAAAAACTTACCAGAAAGCTATTTTAGAGCGAAGCAAATGATGGCTAACTTTGCCGCAAATTGAAAACAGCGATGAGAGTTATTTTTTATGTTGCAGTACTGTTCTTTTTAGTACAATCCTGTACGCCTAATAATGTGAACCAGGATGAAAGCCTGAAGAAATATTTCGACGAGAATAAAACTGAAGGTTGTTTTGCCCTGATGGATAATGGCACCGGTAAGTTTACTGTCTATAACCTGGCCCGCTACCGCGACAGCAGCTTTTTACCGGCCTCCACTTTCAAAATTGTGAACTCACTTATTGGTCTGCAAACAGGAAAGATCAGCAGCGATAGTATGGTCATCAAATGGGATGGTGTGACCCGTTCATTCGACAGCTGGAATAAAGACCTGACCATGTATGATGCGTTCCGGGCATCTGCTGTTCCTTATTACCAGGAAGTGGCACGAAGGATCGGTAAGGATACTATGCAGACCTATCTAAATGCACTGGGTTATGGAAAAAAATCTGATACTGATAAAGTGGTGATCAGTTCGGCTATTGATACGTTCTGGTTGGATAATTCCATTAAAGTAACACCAGACCAGCAATTGGGCCTGGTGAAAAAATTATACTTCGATGAACTACCCGGTTTCTTTAAGACCAACCAGGAAACCGTGAAAAGGGCCATGCTGTTTGAAAA
>CALRSN020000351.1:0-3857 GCA_943370865.1 Bordetella parapertussis | reverse complement strand
ATGCAAATAGCAAGTAGTAGTATTTTACTATTTATGTGATCCTGTTTGCAAAAATAAATCCCGGTAAATGCATCAGTACTAATATTGCAGCACATCAAGCAGTGCTCCAAACTTTTTATCTGGACACGGTTCTTACAGATCTGTCTTTTCTAAGGTGGATCTATTTTTTTACCTACCAGCAGGAGGGGTTAGTCTATGGCGTTAAATCACGGTTCCGTAACAGGTAACTTGCTTTTTCACATAATTCCCGGATGATGGTAATAAATGCCAGCACCCTAATTTGTAACTGGCTTTGCAGCTGTTCATCAGGGCCGGATGTATATTGTTCTATCCAGGCGACTTCTTCCTCCAGTGCATGTACGCCGATCACCCCAAGAGAGAATTTTAGTTTATGCACAAGCTGCCCGATTTGCTGCCAATCTTTTTTATCAAGAGATGCTTCCATGTCAATACATATTTCACTAGCCGTATCCCTGAAGGATTCGAGCATCATGGTAACAAAACCTTTTCGCTGTTTACCGATTTTTAACAGGTAAGTGAGATCAATATTGATCTCGTCAGCAATATTTTTATTGAAAAAGGAAGATTTTATTTTTTCTTTTTTATCGTATGGCACCAGGTTGCCGGCAATAATTTTGAAAAGTTGATCGGCATCAAAAGGCTTGGACAGGGTGGCATTCATTCCGGCCTGCAGATAGTTATTTTTGTCGCTTTCAAACGCATTGGCTGATAATGCAACAATAGGAACATAGGCATTTGGGTTATTTTTTAGTTCCCGTATACACCTGGTAGCTTGTACTCCATTCATAACAGGCATTTGAATATCCATCAATACCAGGTCAAAATTAGTATGGGTCACCAACTCAACGGCTTCTTTACCATTGGATACGATAGTCAGTGAAAGGCCCCAGTCTTTTACCATTTCCTTTACTATGAACTGGTTCAGTTCCATATCTTCTGCCAGCAGTATACGTTTCCCGTTTAATTGTAAAAAGTCGGCTGCCGGCTTTTCTGTACCTGACCAGGCTGCATTGGATCTCTTAAGCGGAATGATGAACGTAAAAACAGAACCTGACTTTTCAATACTTTCCACCCGCAGGGTACCTTGCATAAGTTCAGCAATTTCTTTGCAGATCGTTAATCCCAGGCCGGTGCCCATTTCATTTGCTTTCGAATTGAAATGGACTTGGGCGAATGGCTCGAAAACTTCTTCGAGTTTGTGTTTGGGGATACCAATACCGGTATCTTTTACTTCAAAACTTACCCAGGTATATTCTTTGTCTTCTTCTGCTACACTGATTGTAAGAGTGATCAGGCCAGATCGGGTGAATTTTACGGCATTTGATAATAAGTTACCCAGTACCTGCGAGATTCTGAAGGGGTCACCGGTAAAAATTGCTTTTCCGTCTATTGAATTAATAACATCCAGCCGGTTATTATTTTCTGCGGCCTGGCTGCTAAAAATATCCCTTAGCAGGTCAACTGTTTCTTCCAGGTTAAAAGCTACATTTTCCAATAGCATTTTTCCGGCCAATATTTTTTCTATGTCAAGGACATCATTAACGATGGCCAGCAGGTTTTGGGCAGACCGTTTCAAGACACTGATATAATGGCGTTGTTGTTCATTAGGGTCAGATTTGTAGAGCAGGTCTGCCACTCCAAGAATACCATTCATTGGGGTACGGATCTCATGACTTACTTTGGCCAGGAAAGATTCCTTGGCTTCTGCATTTTGTTCAGTGATCAGTTTAGCCCGGTACAACTCTTCTTCCATTTTGATCCTGTCACTGATGTCCTGGCCAAATACAATCACATACGGCGACTGGTTTTCCTGTTCTACTTTATAGCCATGGCATAACAAGTAAATTAGCTGCCCATCAGCCCTATATACAGGTACTAAACCTTTTGCACTATTCTGTGTACTGATTGTTTTGATATACGACAGCAGGGTTTCGTCCGATGCGCCCCCGGGTGCCAGTTCGGCAAGTAATTTTCCCGACACTTGTTCTTCTGTAAATCCTAATATGTCCCTTACTGCGGCATTGATCGAAGTGACCCGGAAATCCATGTCATGTGTAAAGATCAGGGCCGGGCTTTTGTTGAATAATTCACGATATTTTTTTTCATTCAGCCTTACCTGGTCTTCGATGTTTCTTCTTTCTGTGATATTAATGCCATAGCCAATGACCAGTTTGGGGTTTGAATACTGATCCAGCACAGGGTAAAATTTCCGGAGATGAAAAATATCTTTATTACCGGCCCCCTTCAGGGTTTCTTCCCACTCGATCTGTTTTTTTAATGTCAGGGCGCTATTAAAATACCTGCGACGATCATGGAAAATAGAATAAGGCTTTTTTCTCAGGTTACAGTAATCTTCATCTTTTTTACCAATGATCCAATGCCGTAGCTCGTCATTTTTAATGCCGGTTGGGTTAACAAACAGGTACCGGTGATCAGTATCAAATACTGCAATATCTGCAGGTATATTATTCAATATCTCTTCATAGAATATTTTCTGCCGATTTATTTCCTGTCGTTGGGCAATAGCGTCCTCTATTTGTACGATCTTGATTGCACAGAGGGAAGCGATGGTAGTAAGAATGGACAAATGTTTTTCAGAAAAAAAATTCTTTTCAGGATGCTCACTGTCGATGATGCCCAGTATTTTTCCTTCGCTGATAACAGGCACTGTTATTTCTGAAAAACGAAGTTGGTCATCAAGTATATAACGGGGATCTGCTGAAGTATCTTTAATTATTTCTGCAACACCTGATTTTGCAACGGAGCCTACAATTCCCTGTCCCAGTGGGATCCTGATCGGGTTGATGATTTTATTTTCAGCCGTTGTCTTTGGACCCCATGCAGCTTTTTGTTCCAGCTCGGTTCCTGTTTTATCAAATAGGTAAATCACACAGTCAGTAAAACCCAGCTTTCCGATACAATTGCGACACACATCCCACAGAATATCATCTACGGTTTCTTTATTATACAGAGATGAAACAAAGTAATTGATGGTCTGCTGTATTTCCAGCTCTTCTGTACTGACATGCCGGGTGATGTCTGAATAAGTCCACAAATGGCCAATATATTGACCTTTGTTCCAAAGAGGGATAAAATCACGGAGCAACACTTTGCCATCTGTCATTCTTAATGTTTCTCCCAGCATTTTTTGTTTTTCCTGCAACAAGATATTGATGCGGTCAACAAATTTCACCGGGTTAACAAAAAGATGTTTAGCCTGCTCGGCTGCATTTGAACAGTCTGCCCCAATTAGTTGTTCCGGTGGTACAGGTATTTTAAACAGGTCGCAGAATCGCTGATTGAGGTGGACGATTTTCCGAAACTGGTTTTCCATCAATACAGCCTGGTCAAGATTTTTTATTAAGATGAATAAGTCAGCACTGCTTAGTACCAATGGGCTGTTATGAAGATCATTATCTGACATGCTGGCAAAATAGATAATGTTTCAGAAATTCTGCAGGATGTTAATGGGAATTGAACAAACTATTATCCTGTAAATACGTCCTAAAGAAAGTTTGTAGAATTTTATAAAGCCGGTAGTAAGCGTTTTTACTTATTTGCTTGTATCTCTTTAGAAAAAAACTGAAGTCGTTTTAATTTCCTGATTAAAAAGTTATATTTACTCTGAGCGTACTTTTTTAATTATTTTTTATACCAACCCGCCACTATGAAAAAAATTAAACTCTACATGATTGATGACCACCGCATGATGCTGGATATGTGGGGTTCGCTTTTAGGGGCTGACAACCGGTTCGCTGTTGTTGGAAAATCAACCGATAGTAATGTAGTGCTGGAAGAGATTAAAATTAAGTTACCTAACGTGGTACTGATGGATA
>CALRSN020000350.1:0-3863 GCA_943370865.1 Bordetella parapertussis | reverse complement strand
TTCCCGGAACAGTTTCATCTGCTCCACGCTGATCTGTTGCTGATCATCACCGAATTTCTCTTTTAGCTTGGCAATCTCCGGACGCAAGGCTTTCATTTTGGCACCACTGAGATAACTGGAATATGTTAACGGAGAAATGAGTAACCGGATCAATAAGGTAAGCAAGGCGATCACAAGTCCGTAGTTGCTGACAAAGCCCCGGATAAAATCAAAGATCGGGAGCATGAAATATTTGTTCAGCGGACGCACAAACGAGTAGATGCCCTGGCCCAGGTTAACAAGCTGCTCAAATTTCATGTCATACTTCTTCAGCCCATGATATTCCGAAGGACCATAATAAATACTGAAATCTGCCCCGGCATCACTTTGCACAGGCACAGGTACTTTCAAATTGGTGGTAGATTGTACAATGATATTCGTATCCGTAGAAGATGGAATGTTCCATTCTATCTTGCCAGAAGAAAAATTATTTTTTGCCACCAGGATTGTAAAGAAGAAACGCTGCCTTACTCCCACCCATTTCACTTTATCATCAAATATCTTATCGTTTGTTTTAGCGATGGTATGATAATCAAATTCATCATCCAGCACATAACCTACCTGGGTATTCTCTCTTTCATAGGATACAGAAGATTCCTGCTGTGCAGCGGTATACTGCCAGGAAAGATTCATGGTACCGCCTGTTAATAATTTATCAGCACCTTTCATCTTCACGGAAAAATCGATCATATAATCGTTCTTCTTCACGGTGAATTGATGGGTGATGGAAGCAGCAGAGGCGCTGTCGTTGGATTGTGTGCTTAATGAATACGTGGTGCTGCCATCCGCATTTTTAACTGAATCGATCTTACTAAATAAAAGATTCGCCGTTTCATCCGTGGTCTTATCACCGGTGTTAACGGTGTAACTGATCTTATCAAAATCAGTTCCGGCCAGTTTCACCAGGCCACTATCCTGGTTCTTATAGTTTTTCAGCTCCACCCATTTAGGCTGACCGCCATGCGTGGTAAAAGCCACTTTGAAAACTTCATTCTCTGCATAGACCAGTTGCTCAGCAGCCGATTTAGCAACAGGAAAACCGCCGGCTTTGATCTGGCTGGTAATAGAATCATTTTTTAAAGAATCTGCTTGTTTGGCGATAGGGTCGATCTTAGGAGCTTTGGCCGCATCGATGGAATCCTTGATACGCTGTTCTTCGGCTTTCTGCTTCTGGAAAGCAGCCTGTTCCTGGTTATTGTAATAAAAATAGCCAAAGAAAAGAGCCGCCAACACTACAAACCCGATGACGGTATTACGATCAAACTTCATGCTGAGTAAAAATTTAAAGACGGCAAAGATAACGGGTTTCTGGTTGCTGGTCACTTGTTTCTGGCCCATGAAACCAGCCGTTTACCGACCTCTTTGCAGAGCCCGGTTGACCGCAATCATCAGATCATTTCACTCTGTAGTAACGGATTTTTCACTTCCGACTTCTTTTCTGCATATTCCTTGGCCGCTTTGATAAAATGAACAAAGATGGGTTGCGGGGCTTCCACCGTACTTTTCAGTTCAGGGTGGTATTGTACACCTATAAAGAAAGGATGATCTTTTAATTCCACGATCTCCACCAGACCGGTGCCGGGATTCTTACCACTGGCTATCATACCGGCGTTTTCAAACTGGTCGAGGTATTTATTATTAAACTCCCAGCGGTGGCGGTGTCTTTCACTGATTGAAGGAGTACCGTAGATCCGCATGGCCAGCGAACCTTCTTTCAGGTCGCAGGGATAAGATCCTAATCGCATCGTTCCTCCTTTAGCTGTGATCTTCTTTTGTTCTTCCATCAGGTCAATCACCGGTTCTGCTGTATCTGGATTCATTTCTGTGGAATGTGCCTCTTTTAATCCCAGTACATTCCGGGCAAATTCGATCACTGCCATTTGCATACCCAGGCAAATACCGAAGAAAGGCAATTTATTATCCCGTGCATACTTCACGGCCACGATCTTTCCTTCCACACCACGGTGTCCAAAGCCCGGTGCTACTAATAAGCCATCCAGGCCGGCCAGTTTTTCCGATACATTATCCTCTGTAATAAATTCACTGTGCACATTGATGATCTGCACCTGGCATTCGTTCATCGCTCCTGCATGTACAAATGATTCCAGGATGGATTTATACGCATCCTGCAGTTCAATATATTTCCCGATCAGCCCGATCGCCACTTTGCTCTTGGGATATTTCAGTTTATCCAAAAATTCTTTCCACTTTGACAATTCAGGTTCATTAAAACCAGTCAGGTTCAGTTTCTTCATGGCAATAATATCCAGCTTCTCCCGCATCATCAGCACCGGCACTTCATAAATAGTAGGCGCATCAGCCGCTTCAATCACCGCTTCCATTTTGACATTACAGAACAATGCGATCTTACGGCGCAGTTCAGGTGTCAATGGTTTTTCGGTACGGCAAACCAATATATCAGGATGCACACCTTCCTGGCTCAGCATACGAACACTGTGCTGGGTCGGTTTTGTTTTTAATTCTTTGGCTGCTTTCAGGTAAGGGATCAGTGTCAGGTGCACCACCAGTGTATCTTCTTCCGGCAATTCCCATTGCAACTGTCGGACTGCTTCCACGAAGGGTAAACTTTCAATATCCCCCACTGTTCCGCCGATCTCCGTGATCACCACATCATACTGGCCACCCAGTCCCAGTTGCAGCATTCTCCGTTTGATCTCGTCGGTAATATGCGGCACCACCTGCACAGTTTTGCCGAGGTAAGCACCTTCTCTTTCTTTATTGATCACCGTCTGGTAAATTCTACCGGTGGTTACGTTATTCGCTTGTGAGGTAGGTATATTTAAAAAACGTTCGTAGTGGCCAAGATCCAGGTCGGTTTCAGCACCATCATCTGTTACAAAACATTCACCATGTTCATAGGGGTTCAGTGTTCCGGGGTCCACGTTGATATACGGGTCAAATTTCTGGATCGTTACCCGCAGCCCTCTTGCCTGCATCAGCTTGGCCAGCGAAGCGGCAATAATGCCTTTACCCAATGAGGAAGTAACACCACCTGTAACAAATATATACTTAGCCATTATCTATGGTTATTAATTTCAAAATCGTTACCGTTGAATTTTCATACAATAAAAAAGACCTGTTGCACAAAAATTCAGCAGCAATTAAAAAACAATAAAATGATCTGATTTTTAGCCTCGCCCATCCTGACCAAGCGGAAGTGAAATGAGAAATATCCGGGAGGTCATGCAAAGCTAATTGAATTTTGCTTGCCTCAAAAATCCATCTTGATACATGTGGAAAAAAGCAGGTATTTTAGTCAGGAAAATCAACCACGCATGAAACCAACCATCACCCTGTTGCTCAGTCTCTTGATCACCCTCAATCTTTTTTCGCAGAAAACCTATATCTGGTGCGGCTCTCTCATTGATGGCCTTGCTGATGAGCCCAAAAAGAACATGACCATCGTGGTCGAAAAAAATAAGATCATCGCTGTGGAAAACGGTTTTTCGAAACCTGGTACAAATGACAGGTCAATAGATCTGAAAACAAAAACCGTTACCCCGGGCTGGATCGATATGCATGTGCATATGGAACATGAAACCAATCCCAACCGCTATATCGAAACCTATACGCTCAACCCGGCCGATTATGCGTTTCAATCTGTGAAGTTTGCCGACACCACCCTGATGATCGGTTTCACCACGGTCAGGGACCTGGGCGGAAGCGGTGTCAATATTTCCCTGCGCAATGCTATTAATAAAGGACTCATCAAAGGTCCCCGCATTTTCACGGCAGGTAAATCCATTGCCACCACCGGCGGACATGCCGACCCCACCAATGGTTATAAAAAAGATATCCAGGGC
>CALRSN020000349.1:0-3864 GCA_943370865.1 Bordetella parapertussis | reverse complement strand
GTGGCCAAACGTTCCGCTTTTGTGATTGATAGGGAGGGCGTCGTCCAATATGCAGAAGTTCTTGAAAATGCCGGTGAGGTTCCTGATTTTTGGGCCATCAGGAAAGTACTGGCTGAACTGGCCTAAATTTCAGTTAAAATCTTCTCTTTTATTCCCTGTAGATTGTTGATTTACATGGAATAATATTTTTTGCGGCAAATACCTTGTATAAGTAAGAAAAAGGCTCTATTATTGAGAAATAAAAGTAAATTTGTTTCGTTGAAGCGAATTCTACCCATACTATCCTTTATTCTTTTGACAGCCATCACTTCCGGGGCGCAGACAGCCCGTACTGCCCCCGTTTCTGAGACAGCTGACAAAGTGAAATTGTACCCCAACCCCGCTACTTCTTACATCACTTTTGATCTCCAAAACAATTACCAGAAAGGAATGTCTGTTCAGGTATTTCATATGCTAGGTAAGAAAATGTTTGAGAGCCAAAACATTGGTGAGAAGACCATTATTAACCTTACTGATTTTAACCGGGGTGTTTATATTTATCACCTCAGGGATCAAAGCGGTAAGCTGATCGAGTCTGGAAAATTCCAGGTTTCCAAGTAAAATTTTTTGTTCTTAGCTGAAATCACTGAACCTGTATGATCAGGAACTTCAGGTATTGTGTGTTTTCTAATCCCCAAATGATCGGGTGATCTGCTGCCTGTGCCTGGAATACGACTTGTCTTATTTTTCTCCTGGCGTCTTTGGCCGCCATATCAATGATCTGCAGGAAGAGTTCTGCATGTACAAGATTTGTACAGGAGGAAGTAACTAAAAAGCCCCCGGGTTTTACCAGTTTCATTCCACGCAAATTGATCTCTTTATACCCTGTAATTGCTTTTTGTATCGTTTCCCTGCTCTTTGTAAATGCCGGAGGGTCCAGCATTACTACATCATACTGCCTGCCATCCTTACCCCATTGTTTCAGTACATCAAAGGCATTGGCTGTTTCAAAATGACAAATTTTACCTAATCCATTTAATGCTGCATTTTTATTGGCTTGCTGCACGGCATTCTCCGAAATATCCAATCCCAGCACAGATTTAGCACCGTAATGGGCAGCATGAATTTCAAATGTCCCTGTATAAGTAAATGCACCCAGCACATCTGCCCCTCTTACAATATGCTGAATGGCCCTTCGGTTGTCTTGCTGGTCTAAGAAATAGCCCGTCTTTTGTCCATTCTCAATATCCACATGAAACTTCAACCCATTCTCGTTGATGATGATCTTTGTATCGAAGGGTGCTGATAAAAATCCTTTTTGTTGTGGCAAGCCTTCCAGTTCCCTTACCGGGACATCGTTTCGTTCATAAACCCCTTTGGGCTGGAAAATACTGTTGATCGCTTTTACAATAGCTGGCTTCCACACATCGATTCCCAGGGCCAGCGTCTGAATAACAAAATAGTCGTTGAATTTATCAATGATCAGTTGTGGCAACGAATCGGCCTCTCCAAAAACAAGACGGCAATTTTCGGTATAACCCAGTTTTTTCCTGTATTCCCAGCATTGGGCGATCTTATCGTGAAAGAATTGCTCATTGATCTCATCTTTCTTATCCCTTGACAGCAATCTTACCACGATCTGTGACTTGGGATTATAATACCCCTTGCCCACGAACTTTTTATCGTATGTAAAGACAGTCACTGTCTCTCCACCCGCTAGGTCTCCTTCCACTTTTTCCACTTCATTATTGAATATCCAGGGGTGACCATTGACGACCCGGGGCGATATTTTTCTTTTCAGGTAAACGTTGCTCATAAAGGGCTGCAAGCTACTGAATTTGACGGGGCTGACGAAAGTAAAACCTGCCCATTTCATGACATACAGCAGCTGCTTGTCCAGTCATTTTGTCTCCAAACAGCCTACCTTCCGGCAAATACAGGGGTTGGCAATATTCTTGACAACCTTACCTTTGCAAACAATTTGATCAAAATGGCAGAAAAAGACATGATGGAACAAGAGAATAACGGCAACGTCGATATCAATACCGACGAGAGTGTTAGCGGCAGTACACATTTGAACGAACCTGTGGCTGAAGAATCTGCACTTGAAAAACTGAAGGCTGAGCTGGAGGATGCGAAGGATAAATTCATCCGCAAAGTGGCAGAATTCGACAATTTCAAACGCAGGAGTGCTAAAGAACGAATAGAACTGATCCAGACAGCCGGAAAAGAGGTAATCACAGACCTCCTGAATGTCTTGGATGACTGTGACCGGGCTCAAAAACAGCTGGAAACAAGCACCGATGCAGCTGCTATAAAAGAAGGTGTAATGCTGGTGTTCAACAAACTTCGCAATACCCTGCAGTCAAAAGGTGTGAAAGCAATGGAGACCGTACAACAGGAATTTAACCCAGACCTGCATGAAGCTATCACCGAAATACCGGCACCAACCGATAACCTGAAAGGAAAGGTTGTGGATGAAGTAGTGAAAGGATATTACCTGAATGATAAGATCATTCGTCACGCAAAAGTTGTAGTAGGGAAATAAAAAGTATCATGGCAAAAAGAGATTATTACGAAATATTAGGTGTGGCAAAAGGTGCTTCAGCTGACGAGATCAAAAAAGCATATCGCAAAGTAGCCATGCAATATCACCCTGACCGTAACCCCGGTGACAAGGCTGCTGAAGAAAAATTCAAAGAAGCTGCTGAGGCCTATGAGATTTTAAGTGATGCCGATAAGAAAGCACAATATGACCGGTATGGTCATGCCGGCGTAAGCGGTAATGGCCGGGGTGGTTTCAGCGGTGGCCAGGGCATGAATATGGATGATATCTTCAGCCAGTTCGGTGATATTTTTGGTGATGACCTTTTTGGAAACTTTTTTGGTGCACAACAAAGAGGAGGAGCCCGTGGCGGACAAAGAAGTCGTGGCGTAAGAGGTAGTAATCTTCGTATCAAATTAAAGCTGACTTACGAAGAAATAGCGAAAGGAGTTACTAAAAATATCAAAGTTAAAAAACATGTTGTCTGTACAACCTGTAGTGGAAGTGGAGCCAAGGATAAAGGCAGTGTGCAAACCTGCGGTACCTGTGGTGGAAGTGGCCAGGTAAGAAGAGTACAAAATACATTCCTCGGGCAAATGCAAACTGTTACAACTTGTCCAACCTGTAATGGTGAAGGAACTACTGTAACTGCAAAATGTGCTAACTGTAAAGGCGAAGGCAGAGTATATGGTGAAGAGACAGTAAGTATTGAAATACCGGCAGGTGTGCAGGAAGGAATGCAACTCAGCATAAATGGAAAAGGAAATGCGGGGGAAAGAGGTGGCATGCCCGGCGACCTGATCATCCTGATCGAAGAAGAAGCACATAAAGAATTACATCGTGACGGATTGAATGTTGCTTTTGATCTTCATATTACATTTACGGATGCTGTTTTCGGCACACAAGTGGAAGTGCCAACCATTGACGGAAGAGCAAAGATCAAAATACCGGCCGGCACACAAAGCGGTAAAATATTCCGCCTGAAAGGCAAAGGCTTTCCGGCCGTTAATTCTTATGAGAAAGGCGACCAGCTGATCCATATCAATGTATGGACACCACAGCAGGTAAGTGCTGAAGAAAAAGCTATGCTGGAGAAATTGAGCCACTCTCAAAATTTCAAACCACACCCGGATAAGAATGATAAAGGTTTCTTTGATAAGATCAGGGAAATGTTTTCCTGATCAGTCTCATTGTGCAAAGGAACTCCCTTTCTTTTTCTTCACCTTTGAGTAAAGCGTTTTTGCCTGCTGTACCAGGTTGATGAATTCTTTTTGTAGCAGGTCATCCGGGCTGGACGATTGTGTGGCAATATCAATTATTTCATGCCATTCAATATCTTT
>CALRSN020000348.1:0-3884 GCA_943370865.1 Bordetella parapertussis | reverse complement strand
AACGCTTTCTCAACTCTTCTGTTCCGCTACCGCCGGTCGTGGCAATTACTAATACATCTGTATTTTTGAAAGCTTCCAGGGTGGGTACAATTATCTTTTCAGAATTTTTTTCGACAGTGCCCTGCGTTACGATCACTATTTTTTCATATTGATTCAGCTTTGAATTGAACCAGGCAGCTCTTTGTTTCTTTGGCTGGTAAGGAAGAAGAGAACCAATATAGCGAACATTTTTTCCAAGATCACTGCGATAGTACTCAAAACCCGGCGTGCCGCTTTGCAGCAGGATAGTTGCTTTTTTTACCAGCAGGTCAAAAGCACTGAGGTTGAAATGTTCAATACCGTATTCATCCAATATCGTATGCATTACCTTGTTGGCTTTGCGAAACAGTACCCGGTCGGCAAAATAGCGAAGGAAGCTTTGTTTGATCTTGCCGATAAATGTGTAAGAAGGAGTCATTCCAAGACCCGGGGGAGCCAGGTCAACAGAAGTTTCAGGCAATGGAAACACACCTACAGATGCAACCGGGATATCCATTTTATCAGTAATAAAAGGAATGCCGGAGAATGCACAGTCTGCCACCACAAGATCAAAAGCAAATTCTTCATAAATGTCCAGCAGGTCTGCATAGTATTCCGGCCCTCTCAATACAAAGGCATTGATAATATCAAAGCTCAGTTTGCCGATCATGCCTTTGATATTTTCCCGTTCCGGGAAAAACTGTTCCATGTTGGTAGCGTTGATATCCTTTGCTTTTTTAAAAGTATAATGCGGAATATTTAACCTGCTGATCTTATCTGCATATATTTCTGATGTATACCAGCGGATATCACACCCCAGTTGCTGTAAATGAGCAGCTATCCCTGTCAATGGATTAAAGTGGCCGTCAGCGGGGAAATTGGCAAATAAGATCTTTTTACCGGCCAGGGCAGTAATGGAGTGCCTGGCATCATTACTCAAATTGTTCTTGTTCATCATGACTGAATTTTATAGTAAGGTTTAAATGAAGCACAATGATAACAGTGGTTCCTGCCGGGCAATACCTAAAAACGTATCAACTGCCGGGCGGAAAGACAGGCTGAAGGAAGTGGCGGATGAATTGAAAATGTGTTTATTTGCAATATGATTCAGTCAGTCGATGATTTTAAGCAGCCTTTTTTTATTGGAATTGCCGGTACGGGAATGAGTGCTATCGCACAATACCTGCAGGGAACCGGAAAGCAGGTCTCAGGTAGTGACCGTTTTTTTAAAGAAGGAGAATACAATGAGACAAAAGAGAAGCTGGAAGCTGAAGGGATCAGGTGTTTTTTGCAGAATGGGGAAGGCATAACCCCGGAAACAGACCTCGTGGTGGTATCAACAGCGGTGGAAGACACTGTCGCTGAAGTGCAGAAAGCAAAATCACTGAGTATCCCTATTATCAAAAGATCAGAATTACTCTCTGTTATCGCTGACAGTAAAAAAACAATCGCTGTGGGTGGCACCAGTGGCAAGAGTACCACGAGTGCCATGCTGTTTGACATACTTGAGTATGCAGGTATGCAGCCAAGTATCATCAGCGGCGCAGGGCTGGTGAGTATCATTAAAGAAGGAAGGATAGGGAATGCCAAAGTAGGTGCCGGGGAATGGCTGGTTATAGAAGCTGATGAAAGCGATGGCTCGATCGTTCAGTATAAACCGGAGATTGGATTACTGCTGAATGTGGATAAGGATCATAAAGAGATCAATGTGCTGATGGAGGTATTTGAAACTTTTAAAAAGAACAGCAGGAAATTCGTCGTCAACCAGTCGCATGAATTGGCAAAACAACTTTCACAGGATAAGCAATTTGATTTTTCCCTTCACCACGCACAAGATGCTGGTTATATCGCCAGCGATTTTAAGCAGGACGGGCTCACAATTTCTTTCCGTATTAATAATACTGGTTTTAACCTGAACGTGGTGGGCCGGCATAATATGGAGAATGCAGTGGCTGCTGCCTCTATTGCTGAGCAGATAGGTGTGGAGCTTGATGTAGCTGCTGCCGCATTGAAAAGCTATGAAGGAATTTACCGGCGCCACCAGGTATTGGGAAATAAGCTGGGTGTTTGGGTGATTGATGATTATGCCCATAACCCGGTGAAATGTGCAGCAGCTATCCAAGCCTGCCAGCCCATAGCACCCAAAGTGATTGCCTGGTTTCAGCCACATGGATACGGACCTACTAAATTCCTCAGGAATGATTTTGTAGAAGAGATCGCCAAAGTACTAAGACCTGAAGATGAGATATGGATGAGTGAGATCTTTTATGCAGGCGGCACCGCCGTGAAAGACATTTCTGCCAATGACCTGATCAATGACCTGAAGGCATTGCATAAGCCTGCCTTTTTCTTGGAGAACAGGGATGATCTATTATCTGCACTCCGCTCACATTTCACCGGCGATTGTGTATTGATATTAATGGGTGCAAGAGATCCTTCATTAGAACAGTTTGCTAAAAAACTGTGGGCTGATCTCTGATCTTTTACACAGCGTATTCTACTACATTTTCTTTTGCTACGGGCAGGAACATGTACCAGCAAAGGGCCATGAGTAAGCTTGGCTCGGAAGAAAGATGATTTGTATTTGCAAATTGAACAGCCGGGCTTTCATCGCTTACATTCAGTCCGCAAACTACCGAGGGTTTATTGATTGATTCTTTATAGATGACCAATTCTGCCATCGGGTTATTATGGATGCTGTAATAGAAGCGTTCCTCGTTCACATCAATAAAATGTTGTTTATTGTCATACCCCAGCTCGCCAATCTTGATCCCGTATTCGCTTCTTAATACTGTTTTGTTGCGCAGGAAACCTTCTTTCCGGATGAGGAATACTCTTTTTTCTGTTGCAGATTCCACCCGGGCGGTATTCGAAAAAGGATGCAATGTCAGCGTCAGGAGCTGCTTATCCTTATCCCATAAATGGTATACTTCATTGGCTGAAGTTGATTTGCTTTTTTCCCAACGCATAATAAAAGAATTTAGGTAGGTGAATTTTGCAGTATAAATTACAACCCTTTTGCCCGGGGAAGCCTGACTTACTGAAAGTTAATGATAAGTTCATATTGGAAAGGAGACCGTGAAAAAACTGTGGGCAAATCCGGACATATTCACAACAGCAGACCTGCAAAAAGCGGCAAATCTTCTAAAATCACATCAAAACTAAAGATAGTTGTCAATTCTGCCCATTATTGATCATCCGGTGCAGGATAAAATAACTAAGTACAATTAAGAGTAATAAGATCAGTATTGAAATGTAAAGCCAGGGCTGGTCTTTAAGTTTCAATTTTTCCCGCCGTTGTTTCTTCTTTTCCGTTTTCTTTTTCAGGTCACGGTTCAGCATCTCCACCATATAAGATATCTGCTGCTGGTCCTTGATTTCTTTCAGGCCTTCCAGTGCGTCTCCGGCAAAATCATTATCCAGCAATTGTTTTTCCACCTCGTGTTTCTTTTCTTCCGGCAGTTTATCCTGCAGGTAAAGCAACAAGGTCTCCTGGTCAATATCAGTAGATAAATTAGATAATATGTCTTTCAGGTTGTCGGCCATTGCTCAGCGGTCTGCTTTTTCATTTAGTTTACGTTCGATCCAGATCTTCAGGTTGCGTTTGCCATTCTGAATATAACTTTTTACCTGCAACATGGAAAAGCCTGTTTGTTCGGTGATCTCCTGGTAGCTTTTCTTTTCCAGGTAAAACAAAGTTACACATTGCTGTTGCTCCCGGTTTAGCTCTTTAAGTCCAGCTTCCATCAGGTCCAGGGTATGATCATTCTGCATTAAGGCCTGCCGGTCTGTTTCCTCTTCTGGTGTTGCAGTAATTCGTTCTGTCAGTTCAGCGGGTATTTTACCCTGCCGGTCCCGCAGTTTCA
>CALRSN020000347.1:0-3887 GCA_943370865.1 Bordetella parapertussis | reverse complement strand
GGTCCGACGGTAGATAACCCATACCATAAAATCTTCCTTCCGTAACGAGAATGCAGGATTGGTCATCTCCGTTCAACCCTTTTTCAACAATGGCAAAAGAAGGTTGTTTTTTTAATGATTCAACCGCTTGGCGTACCCGTTCATTATAGCTGGCCGGCTGTTCTTTTTGCCGGCAGGCTCCATAGCAAAAGCCTTCTTTTATTCCTTCACAATCCACCTGGTCTTTTTGCATAAAGCAAAGCTTGGGACAAAGATTGAATTCCCGCATTAATTTACGAAGGATCGCATGGCCATCAACGAGATAATGAAAACTATAGACAGGGGTAAGCCGCTGCTTATTTTTTTCGATAGCTAAACGTATAAAGCCATTCTGGTCTTCATAACTAAAAATACCATATACATCTTCCCATCTTTTTTGCGACTGGTTAAAAATGGGCCATAGCTTTTTTATTTCGGTTGACTCAAGGATACAGGCCATCAATTCAGTGGCACAGGGCTGAAAACTGATAGCATGGATATGTTTCAGGAAATTCTGTTTCTGTCGGCTTTCTGAATTATTACTGAAATGGCTGTTGACCCGGTAACGGATATTATTCGCTTTTCCCACATACACGATCTTACCTTTTTCATTATGGAAGTAATAAACACCGGGAGTATAAGGTAATTGCTCAAAATGTTCTTTGGGGACATTGGGAGGTAATACGGATTCCTTGGAATTCCGTTGCAGGCTTTTGGCAATATGCTGCTCTTTATCATGCGCCAGGAGTAATTGGAAAACTTTTACTGTTGCTTCAGTATCTCCACCAGCCCGGTGCCGGTCCTTGATCGTTATTCCCAAAGAATGACAAAGATTGCCTAAACTGTAAGAAGCAAAACCCGGGAATATCTTGCGGCTTAATCTTACCGTACAGAGTTTTTTACTGTTGAGGGTAAAACCGGCTTCCGCCAGGTGGCCTTTCACAAAGGAGTAATCAAAATTCACATTGTGGGCTACAAATATTTTCCCTTCCAGAATTGCGTGAACCTTTTCGGCCACAGTTTCAAATAGAGGAGCCGTTGCTACCATTTTATCGGTAATGCCGGTCATAGCCTGGATATAATGGGGGATGGGCTGGTTGGGGTTGATCAGCGTTTCAAATTTCTCCAACACTTTTTCTCCGTCAAAAACATGAATGGAAATTTCAGTAATGCCATTGGCCGCTGCGTAGGATCCGGTAGTCTCTATATCAACAATTGCATACATGAAATAAGTACCGTGGTTTAGCTGTGAAATACGAATTTCGTGAAAGTTTTTAACTCAACTATGCAGGGGGATAAATTAATAATGTTTCGAAACCGGCTGGCAAAGGTCTGGCGACACCTGGCCAAACAGGCGAAGCGGCAGGGCATAAGCTGTTACCGTGTATATGACCACGATTTGCCGGAATTTCCATTTTGTATTGAATTTTACGGAGATAAACTATATGTGGCGGAATACAAGCGGCAGCATCGGATGACGGAGGAGGAACATGACGAGTGGACCGAAAGAAGCCTGGAAGTGATGACAGAAGTGCTTGGGGTCAGTAAGGAAAACATTTTCCTGAAACTCAGGCAACGAAAGCCCGGCCGGTTGGGGCAGTACCAGAAATATGACGAAGTACAGCATGAATTTGAGGTAACAGAAAACGGATTAAAGTTCATAGTAAACCTGAGTGATTATCTCGATACAGGGCTGTTTCTTGATCACCGCATCACCCGGCAGATGGTGAAGGAGCAGAGTAGTGGAAGAAAGGTATTGAACCTCTTTGCCTATACCGGTTCTTTTTCCGTATATGCAGCAGCAGGTGCAGCTGACGAAGTGATTACTGCTGATCTTTCCAAGACCTATTTAAACTGGGCGGAGAGAAACCTGCAATTAAATGGTTTTACAGATGCAGCAAAATACAAGTTCGTGCATGCAGATGTGAAACAATACCTGAAAATTATCACACAGGGTTATTTTGATATTATTATCATGGATCCGCCTACTTTCAGTAACAGTAAGCGGATGGAGGATATTTTAGATATTCAAAGGGATCATGTTATCCTCATCAACCAGTGTATAGCAGGGTTAAAGCCAGGTGGCATATTATATTTCAGTACCAACTTTCGCAAGTTTGAACTGGATAAGGAAAAAATTAATGCCAGTACTATTAAAGACATTACAAAAGCCACAACCCCTTTTGATTTCGAAGGGAAATTATTCCGTTGGTGTTTCTATTTGGTTAAGTAGAGTGCCTTTACCAGTGAATAGTAGGGGGCAAACATATGATGGATGAATGGTTTGGTTTTATCATCCGGGAATAATTGAAAATAGCCAGCATCCGGCATTAATATGACCGGGTTGCCGGCCCGCATAAAATTATTTCCATGTACATAAGCCGGTTCTTTTAATTGCGGCAGTACCTTCCGGATCGCTTTCTTATACATGACGGTTCCAAGATATTTTTCAAATTTCCGTTGTGCTTTCCGGGGTTTTCGTTCCAGTTTATCATAAACAATACCCCCGGCAATACGAATAACGAATTTTTGTTTCTTCAGAATAGCTTTTGCATTGGTCAGCGGGCTGGTGCGGTTGAAATCATAAACAGTTTGTATAGAAAAGGGAGTCTCCGGAACCCAGTCAGCAGCATTCACTACCGTATGTGCCCAGTTACCCCGGGTAATAAAATCAAAATCATAGGCATAATACATATTGCCAACTTTTGGAGCCGCACTGCAATAAGTTTTATACGTTATGTCTTTGGGGAGGTTTCCTTTCTGTGTTTCATAAAAAAGATAAGAACGAAGCAGGAAAGCAAGGGCGCCACCCTGGCTATGCCCCATGACCAGGAATTCTTTTACTTTTTTTGTACTGTAGTATTCATTGATCTTTTTAATGATCTCCGGTGCCAGGTGCCCGATACTAATGGTCCAGCCTGCATGTACTGTAGCTTTTTCACTGGTCGCAAACTGGTAATTAAAAGTGGTACTATCGTTCAGTTGCAGGCTGCCGGTAGCAGGGATCATGGCTGCATAAAAATTCGCCAGCCAGCTGGTTGTTTTATTCACGGTTCCCCGCAGGTCAATAACCGCTACATTATCATTGCGGAGGTATAAGGTCCAGCGGTTAAGTAACCCGATTTCAGCAGAGCGGTATTCAAGATGGTAAGGATCTTTTGATGTCTTGCGTTCAGCCGAATCCGGGATACCGGAACTATTGAACGTAAGGGATAGTAATTGGGTATATTCTTTGGGATCAAAACCAGGCTGAAGAATGGTTTGTGATTGGGCTGAACAAAAGATCAGCAACAGCAGTAGTGTTGGTATTAGTTTCATAAATGGTCAATGGTTCTTGCAATTTACTGTATTAGGCTTCAAATGCCATATCCGGGAGTAGCTAAAGAAATATTCCATCTACCTTTTTAGTTAGAACGACCCTTAATTTCCCGGCAGGTACCGTATTCCTTTTTTTTGAAACCAGGCTCCACGCTTCTGGGGGGAGATGCAAAATCACCCGAAAGTGTGATAAGGGAAAGGCTGTTTTTACTTAATTTTATTCATTCTGGTTCAGGCAGGTTTTAGTTTGCCAGCATTCAATATCCCCGGAAAAAACAAGAACGATACGACCGATTAATAAACTGAGATTACCGCTTACTAAATGGGAAAGCCGGTAGAAAAGCATAATCGTAGTTTTAAACTATTAATTATTAAAACCATGAAACGCTGCAACCTTATTCTGTCACTAATCCTTTTTGCGGGACTTGTATCCCGTGCACAGTTAGTGAATGACGGGGCTATTATTAAAATACAGCCGGGGGCGGTTCTTTTCTGCTCCGGCAATGTGGAAAATAAAAATGCAGGTACGATCAGCAATGATGGTAAGCTGG
>CALRSN020000346.1:0-3887 GCA_943370865.1 Bordetella parapertussis | reverse complement strand
AGCTTCCGCAGGAAAGCGTTTTCCCCAATATCAATGCACAGGGTATCTCTTTTGGTAAATAAGATAGTATCACCTGCTATGAGATAAGGATATCCTTTTTCAAGCAATCCTTTGTCCCCTACTTCATAAATAAAATTGTCATGCAACATGTAATTGTACACTGTATCAATTCTTTTTTGCAGGGAATCATACAGGATACTTCGTAAACTGCCAAAAAAGATCGGGGGATTCAGCATGCCCCCATTTTGGCTTAGCCTCGGCCACTCCCCCATTAATACTTTTTCTTCAGAAGTGGTTATTAAATAAGCATGCTCCTTTTCTACAAGATAATATTGAGAATCCTTTGTTTGTGGCTTACTGGCTCTCGAAGTATAATTTCCGGGATCAGGGCTCGGGCCTGCTTCAATACCGGTAAGCAGATCACCCGGTAGCATTTTTTTGTTGTCTGAAAAACTGGTGGTTTCTTCAATCGTATCATTGATCACGGCCCAACTACCCCGTAATTCTCTTGGGAACTCGTATATACTTTCTTTGTCTGCCGGCTGGGGATTAGAAAAGTTATGATACTCACAGGATAAAAAGAAAAATGATAAAAGAGACAGAATGAAGAAACTGTAACCGCCATTATGGCGAAGATTACGATGTTTCATATGGTTGCAATTTGAGGGCAAAGCTACCGGTTCTGAAAACCAGGCTGATTGACTTTGGTCATTACAAAGGCTGATTACAGGATAAAACAGGAAATTCCTTCCAGCCTGTTGTATTGAATAAGATAGCTCAACTGTAGTTGAAAGAGTCATGTACCTGCTTAATCAGGCTCATTTTTTGGAATGGCCGGTTTTCTTATCTTCCGCACTTTCAGCCACCCCATGAATAATGATCATGGCATAACGATTCCTTGCTAAATGAATGACTTATGAACGATTGCAAAACCATTGTAGGAAAAAAAGATTACCTGGAAGAAGGCCATGGAGAGCCCATTGTCCTCCTCTATGGGTTATTTGGCTCCGTAAATAATTTTAGACCACTGATCGATCACCTGAAGCAATCCTACCGGGTGATCGTACCCGTCTTTCCCTTTTATGATATGGGAATAGGTATTACCATCTTTTCGTTAACAAAATTTGTTGACCGGCTTATGAATGAGCTGGATCTTGAAAAATTTCATTTATTGGGTAATTCAATGGGAGGGCACATTGCATTATTATACACACTGGAGCACCCGGAAAGAGTTGCATCCTTGATCCTGAGCGGGAGTTCCGGCCTGTATGAATGTGGTATGGGTGACAGTTTTCCGAGGCGGGGTGATTACAATTATATAAAATCAAAAACGGAACAAACTTTTTTCAATCCTGAAACAGCAACCAAAGAACTGGTGGATGAGATATACGCAACCGTAAACAGCCGGAAAGCATTGCAGATATTATCACTGGCCAAATCAACGATTCATAATAACCTGGAAAAAGAGCTGGCGAAGATCAAAACCCAATGCTGCCTGATCTGGGGAAGAAATGATTGTGTAACACCACCGGATGTGGCCCTGAAATTCAACAGGTCAATCCCTGGTTCAAAATTATATTGGATCGATCAGTGCGGGCATGTCCCGATGCTGGAAACACCTGCAATGTTTAATAAAATACTGGATGGTTTTTTGCAGCCTGTTGCTGCAAATCAATTTCGGCAGGCAGTATCCTAGGAAAAGCAAAAAGAGTTACAACGGAATATTACCATGCTTCTTGCGGGGCCGTTTTACCACTTTATTCTCCAGCATCGCAAAAGCTTTGATCAGTTTCTTTCTTGTTTCCCTGGGTTCGATCACTTCATCAATAAAACCTCTTTCAGCTGCCAGGTAAGGTGTGGCAAATTTTTCGCCATACTCCGCTTCTTTCTCTAATAATTTTTTAGCCGGATCTGCTGATTCAGAAATTTCTTTTTTGAAAATGATCTCGCTGGCTCCTTTCGCTCCCATCACAGCGATCTCGGCAGTAGGCCAGGCATAATTCATATCTGCACCAATATGTTTGGAGTTCATTACATCATAAGCACCTCCATAAGCTTTGCGGGTGATGACGGTGATACGGGGAACAGTAGCTTCACTCAGTGCGTATAATAATTTTGCCCCGTTAGTGATGATGCCATTCCATTCCTGGTCAGTTCCCGGCAGGAACCCCGGCACATCCACCAGAACCAATAAAGGAATATTGAAGCAATCACAGAAACGGGTAAACCTTGCTCCTTTCTTTGAACTGTCAATATCCAGCACACCGGCCAGGCTCATTGGCTGGTTGGCCACGATCCCAATACTTCTCCCGGCAATCCGGGCAAAGCCCACAACGATATTTTCTGCATAATCTTTATGGATCTCAAAAAAGGAATCCGCATCACAAATGCCTTCGACCACGGAACGGATATCATAGGGCTGGCTGGCACTGGCGGGTACAATATTCTCTAATACTTCCCTGGTTTCATCACCCAGTGTATAAGGTATCTTTATTCCCACATCCTCGCAGTTCTGTGGCATATAGCTCAGCAGTTTTTTAACATGGGCGATGCACTCCATATCATTAACCGCTGTCAGGTGTGTTACACCCGATTTGGTAGAGTGGGTGGAAGCTCCGCCCAATTCTTCAGACGTTACTTCTTCATTGGTTACTGTTTTCACAACATTGGGACCGGTTACAAACATATAACTGGTGTTCTCTACCATAATCGTAAAATCGGTCATAGCCGGGGAATACACAGCTCCACCGGCACAAGGCCCCATGATGGCCGATATCTGGGGTATCACTCCTGATGATTGCACATTACGGAAAAAAATATCTGCATAACCGCCTAATGATCTTACTCCTTCCTGTATCCTAGCACCGCCCGAGTCATTCAGCCCGATCATCGGGGCACCGCCTTTCATCGCCAGGTCCATGATCTTACATATTTTCTCGGCATGTGTTTCTGAAAGGGCACCACCAAATACAGTGAAGTCCTGTGCAAAAACATACACCAGTCTTCCATTCACCGTACCGTAGCCGGTGATCACACCATCTCCATAAAATTGCTGATCTTCCATACCAAAATCTTTGGTCCGGTGAAGAACGAGGGCACCGATCTCTTCAAAAGAGCCGGGGTCCATTAATAACATAATTCGCTCCCTCGCTGTCAACTTGCCTTTCTGGTGTTGAGTAGCAATTCTTTTAACACCACCGCCCAATTTCCCTTCTTCTATTTTTTCTCTTAATATTTCAACTTTTGATTTCATCACTGTTGTTTTAAGATTAACGGTATTCGTTTATGCCAGCCTTCGTTTCCAACTGGTGGTTCTGTGTTCAACCGGGTTCAGTTTCTTTTGTTTTTCCATCCAGTATTTCAACCCCACGAAAGCAGCTATTTCGGCATTCGCTTTTTGTTTGTCTTTTATTTTTTCAGGTGTGAAATAATTTTTTACAAAATGGGTGTCAAACTTCCCGGAGAAAAAAGCATCATGCTCAAATACAAAAGTGCCAAAGGGTAAAGTCGTCATCACCCCTTCAATCTTGTATTCCTTAATAGCCTGCAGCATTTTCTGAATGGCTTCTGTTCTTGTTTTGCCATGCACCACCAGTTTGGCGATCATGGGATCGTAATAAATCGGTATCGACATGCCTTCTTCATACCCGTCATCCACCCGGATGCCATCGCCGGTTGGTTTTTCATAACGGGTTAATGTGCCGATGGAAGGCATGAAATTGTTGAAAGGGTCTTCCGCATATACACGAAGTTCAATAGCGTGGCCATTTAGTACCAGGTCTTCTTGTGTAAACCCAAGCTCTTGTCCCCTGGCAATCCTGATCTGTTGTTCAACCAGGTCTAACCCCGTTATCATTTCTGAAACCGGGTGCTCTACCTGCAGCCTC
>CALRSN020000345.1:0-3895 GCA_943370865.1 Bordetella parapertussis | reverse complement strand
GAGGTTCATATGAAAGCTGCTATTCAACAGGGCTGGCATTTATATTCACAAATTCAGCCGGAGGATGCAATAGCTATTCCAACAGGCTTTACCCTGGCAGCCAACCCATTATTTACGCTGGATGGTAAGATCAAAGAAGTGGGCAAGCTGGAAAAATTTCATGATAAGAAACTGGATATTTCTGCCAACCAATATTCCAATACGGTGGATTTTGTGCAGGTGGTAAAGCTAAAGACCAACGCAAAAACAAGTCTTACCGGGAACGTGGAATACCAGACCTGTAACGACGAAAGATGTTTACCTCCCAAAAAGGTTAATTTCAGCATCGCTATCCAGTAAAATGCCCTGAAGAATTTTATATATAACGAGTTCTTAGTAAGGAACTCGTTTGTTTTTATAAAGAGATGATCATGAGAAAGATTTTTTCATTACTCCTGCTAATAGCCTGCTTTTTAAATCCTGTCCTCTCACAAGAGCCTGTTGCTATATATAAATGGGAAGTGAGCAGTAAGAAAGTCAGCGATGGGGTATTTGAACTTATCTTTAAAACGAATGGGGCTGCCAACTGGCAATTATATTCACCCAACCAGGAAATAGATGGTATAAAGATGGCCGAACTGGTTTTCGCGGATTCAAGTGTGATCAAAGAAGGCTTGTTTTTTGAGGAAGGGGCCATTAGCAAAATAAGCAGCCCGGTATTCGGCCGGGAAGTTACAGTATATGAGAAGGCCACCGTTTGGAAAGCTATAATTAAGATCAACGGGAAGGTGCCAGCACAATTACAAGGCACACTCAATACATTTTACGGGAAAGATGATATATTCAATAATGAGGTACCCTTTGCTTTTACTGTTGAAATGGAGGGAGGAGTTGAGGCAAGTACTGCCATTAAAGTAGCTTCTATTGATTTGAAGAACCCGGTCAATAATTGCGGAGATGGAGATACCAAGGGGAAAAGCATTCTTACGATTTTCCTTCTTGGAATAGTAGGCGGGTTTATTGCGTTACTCACACCCTGCGTATTCCCAATGATACCGGTCACTGTAACGTTCTTTACCAAAAAATCACAGGATAAAAAGAAAGGAATGTACAATGCGGTATTGTATGGGTTGTTTATTTTCCTGATCTATGTAGCGATCACGATTCCCTTTCATGTTGTAGATTCCACCAAGAGTGAGATATTCAATAATATTTCCACTAATGTCTGGCTTAACCTGGTCTTCTTTGTTGTATTCGTCGTGTTTGCTTTATCCTTCTTTGGTTTATTTGAAATTACACTGCCATCTGGGTTTGCCAATAAAGCAGATTCAAAGGCAGGCCTGGGAAATATCGCCGGTATCTTTTTTATGGCTGTTACGCTGGCCATTGTCTCCTTCTCTTGTACAGGTCCGATATTGGGAACATTGTTAGCGGGAGTAGCAGACCAGGGTGCCTGGCCTTTGACTGCAGGAGCCGCGGGTTTTGGGGTGGCATTGGGATTACCTTTTGCCTTGTTTGCCATGTTCCCCAACTGGCTGCAACGCTTGCCAAAATCAGGAGGGTGGATGACGACTGTAAAAGTGGTATTAGGGTTTATTGAACTCGCGTTAGCAGTTAAATTTTTAGCCAATGCAGACAATGTGGAGCAATGGGGTATCATGAAAAGAGAAGTATTTGTTGCTTTATGGATCATTATCGGGATACTGATTGTTTTGTATTTATGGGGAATAATACCTTTCAAAAAGAATAAGCGACCTGATTTTACCTTTACAAGAATTGCTTTCATTGCTGTTTTTTCTTTTATAACATTATATCTTATTCCCGGACTTACAAATACAAAGTGGGCTGCATTAAAACTGCTCAGTGGATTTCCACCGCCCGTATCCTACAGTATTTACCCTGACCATGTCTTGCACAAAAATGGAGTAAAGCCGCTGGTAAACGATTATGAAGCCGCATTGGCCAAAGCGAAAGCGGAGAATAAACCAGTACTGATCGATTTTACCGGCTGGGCCTGTGTGAACTGCCGGAGGATGGAAGAAAAGGTCTGGACGGATAACCTGGTGGACAGCCTGATGAGAAAAGAATTTGTAGTTGTTTCCTTGTACGTAGATGAGCGAACAAAGCTGCCCTTAACGGAACGTATAACATATACCACTTCAGCCGGCCAGGAAGAATCAATCATTACTATTGGTGATAAATGGACAGCTTTCCAGAAAGAAAATTTTGGTGCAGTTTCACAACCGCAATATGCTATCATCAGCGCAGACCAGAAGGCATTAACGCTGAGTAAATTTTATACACCTGATGCTGCTGAGTTTGCTGAATGGCTGCAATGCGGCCTGGATGCACACCAGAAACAAAAGCAATAAAATTAATAGTAAAATAAAAAAGCCCCGTACATATTGTAGCGGGGCTTTCAATTTGGTGTCATTCTGTACCAACCTTCCGGTTAGGCAAGCAACTGAAAAATCTTTTATATCGAATTCTTCAATCTCCGGGTGGAGATACAGAATGACAAAATCTTACTTATAAAGCAATTTGCTTTTGCAACATCAGCTTACGCAAATTAATCAAACCATAGCGCATACGACCCAACGCAGTGTTAATACTGCAATCTGTCGCGGCTGCAATTTCTTTAAAACTCATATCTGCATAATGACGTAATATGATCACTTCCCGCTGATCTTCAGGCAGGCGCTGCAGCATATCACGAACACGGTCATGGCTCTGCCGTTTCATCATTACTGTCTCAGCACTGTCTTCGGAGAAGTTCAATACTTCAAAAATATCTTTGTCTTCACCATTGCGGATAGTGGGGGTGCGTTTTACTTTACGGAAATGATCCACACAAAGGTTGTGTGCAATCCGCATCGCCCAGGGAAGGAATTTTCCTTCTTCTGTGTAGCGGCCGCTGCGCATGGTGTCAATGATCCTGATAAAAACATCCTGAAAGATGTCTTCGGCCAGGTACTTGTCTTTTACAAGGAATAATATGGATGTGTAAAGTTTGTCCTTGTGGCGGAGGACAAGGGCTTCAAGGGCATCCAGGTGACCATCTGTAAACAGATGAATCAGTTCATGGTCGGTCTTTTTAGTATAAGCTTTCATAACTCCTACAGGTTTAGGTTGCTCCACCTAAGCAATAGCTTTGGCAGATATTCAATGGATATTGGTTGCGAAATCGGTGATTGGTTAAATAACAGCGTAGAAGTTATGCGATAGGCGGTGTAGATTTTTGGTTTTTCATTTTTTGGATATTGGACTTTAAAAATAGGCCATTTCATGAAATTGCCAAACATTTGTACCCTCAAAGCGTAGTTTAGTGTGTTAGCAAACTGTTAATGATTTACGCTGAAATCTAAGCCCAGCAAGGCTTTATATTTGTAATAACAATAATGGAAAAGACGATAAAAGGGAAAAATCCCGTAAAAGCAAAGACCGTAAATTCCGCAGAAAACATCTCCATAAAAGGGGCAAGGGTGCATAATCTGAAGAATGTGGATGTGACAATCCCCCGTAATAAACTCGTTGTCGTGACGGGTGTTTCCGGTTCCGGCAAGTCATCGCTTACGATTGACACACTATATGCAGAAGGTCAGCGGCGGTATGCAGAAAGCCTGAGTGCCTATGCCCGGCAGTTCCTCAACCGGATGAACAAACCGGATGTGGACTATATCAAAGGCCTGTGTCCGGCAATTGCTATAGAACAAAAGGTGATCACAAGGACTCCGCGGAGTACCGTGGGCAGTATGACCGAGATATATGATTATCTCCGCCTTTTATATGCCCGGATCGGTAAAACCATCTCACCGGTATCAGGAAAAGAAGTCAAGAAAGATGATGTGACAGATGTACTGGACGCTATTGTTAAGCTAAAGGAGGGTGATAAAGTTTTTATCCTGGCCTTGTTCAA